>CAZDTI010000042.1:0-31491 GCA_964508085.1 uncultured Saprospiraceae bacterium
TACTAGGGGCATTTGATGAATAGAAATTCCAAATTTTGAATCGATGTGACCCACTGAAATCTTGCTAGATCCACCTGCCATAATATGCGGGTTAATCCGAATGCAAATCGGTACATCAGGATGCAAGTGTCCAAATTCCTCAAGGATAGAAATATTATCAATGTTGATTCTTACTCCTTCCTTCAACGCCATTTGTATCTCGTCAATAGAGACGCAGTTTGGAGTGTACATGATTTTTTCTGGAGCAAATCCCGCCTTTAGTCCCAACCACACTTCCTGAATGGAAACGGTATCCAATCCTGCTCCCATTTGTTTCATCAATTTTAGAATGCTCAGATTAGTAAGGGCTTTACAAGCATAGTTAATTTGTAAATTTGGAACATCGAAAGCTTTGACCATCCGTTTGTATTGTCGTTCAATAATAGCGCTGTCATAGACGTACAGCGGTTCTCCATATTGTTGACATAATTCGAGCGGGTCAATCCCTTCATTTAGGACATACTTTCCATTTGTTAGTTGCATGAATGGTGTTTGTTAAAAGTATTAATAAAAAAATAATTGTAAGTGCTTGGACAAAAATAATGATAACTTATGGCCGAGACTATTTTTGAGTTAGTCAAGGAGTAAAAAACGGAGCCCGCCCGACCGAAGTCTTTCGGGCAGGTTACCCCTTAGGGTAATGAGTATTTTTATGACGAAGAATAACTCAAAAAGAGGCCGTCATAAGTTATTGATTATTTTGTCTAAGCACTTAAATGTTATGTACTAATACTGAGTAAGCAAAAATAACCTTGTTTTTTTAAAACGCTAAAATAAAAGTTCTCTGGATATTTATCGGTCTTAATGGTTACTAAACTAGACTTCAAGTTAAAAGTTAAATCTCCATCTGTTATTCTGAAGATTCGAAAACAAGTTTGGTTGTTTATTACTAGGTCACTAACTGCCCAAGGTAATACGGACCACTCCTGTCATTCTGAGCGAGCTACGTAGGAGCAAGTCGAAGAATCAGGAGTATATCGAGTACCTGTTTTTATTTCGAGCGAGAAACGAGTCGAGAAATCTTGCTCTTTGATTAGGAGTTAGATTTCTCGATTCCGCTGCGCTTCACTCGAAATACAAAAAGGGCTGTCCTTCCGATCCTTCGGCTCGCTATGCTCACTCAGGATGACAGAAGGAACAGTATTCTGCAATCTGTGGGTTCACTGTCCGTAAGACTAAGCGACAATCATTTTGCTTCTAAACGTCTTCATAAACCTGTTCTGAGCTTGTCGAATGGCTGACAATTCTGACTCTCTTTTCTAAACAAAAAAGCCGCCTCATTAATCAAAATGAGGCAGCTATTTATTCTTTTAAGAAATAGAATCTAATTCAGATTCGACAGCGCCTCTTCCAGTAGTTTGATTTTAGCCAAACCATCTGCGAGTTTCTGTTTCTCTTTTTCTACAACAGGAGCCGGAGCACCGCTAACAAAACGTTCATTGCTCAACTTCTTCTGCACTTTAGCTACAAAGCCTTTTTGATATTCCAAATCAGTTGAAATACGTTCGCGCTCTGCCTCCACATCAACAGTCTTGTTAGATTCTATGAAGTACTTTTCTGTTCCGGCAAGGAAAGAAACACTATTGGCAACTTCTTCTTTAGTGAAAATCAAATCCGTCAAATTCGACATTTTGATCACCATCTCTTTCAAACCTTTTATCGCATATAGTTTCTGAGCACTGTCATTGTCTTCAATGTACATCGGAATGCTGTCTTTCATTTTTAGACCATTTTGGTTTCTGCAATCCCGAAGTTTGGAGATGGCTTCCATCGCTGTTTCTACCTGCTTCACAAAGTCAGCATCAAAAGGTCCGGCAGTAGGATAGGAGCTAACAACACAATCTTCACCATCTTTACGTTCTTTCAACTGGTGCCAAATTTCCTCCGAAATAAAAGGCATGAAAGGGTGCAGCAAAGTCATTAGGCGCTCATAGAAATTAATAGTCTGCTCTAAAGTCGCTTTATCGATTGGCTGACCATAAACCGGTTTTACAATTTCCAAATACTGACTAAAGAAGTCATTCCATATAAAACCATACAAAGTCATTAAAGCCTCAGACAAACGGAAGGACTCAAAACTCTTTTCAATTGCGGCTACATTCTGCTGAATCTTATGCTCGAACCAAGCCGTCGCTAAAGAGTTAATCAAACCTGCAGATTCGTTCACTGGTTGCTCGACAACTTCCCAACCTTTTATCAACTTTAAAGCATTAGACATCTTATTACAGAAGTTCAAACCCTGACCACAAAGTTGACTACTATTTTCTACGGCCTTCGTTTCCGGATTAATCGGAGCATCGAAAACAATATCATTACCTGCGGCTGCTGAGGAAAGCATTCCAAAGCGAACACCATCTGCACCGTAGTTGTCAATCAAAGCAAGCGCATCCGGACTGTTCCCCAAAGACTTACTCATCTTTCGACGTTTGTTATCCCGCACCATTCCCGTGAAGTAAACACTGTCAAAAGGTTGCTTTCCTTTTTTGTCCACTAGCTCTTTTCCTAACAATGGCTCTGCATATTCATAACCTGACATCACCATACGAGCTACCCAGAAGAACATAATGTCCCAACCGGTTACCAAGGTGTTGGTAGGGTAGTAGTACTTCAATTCTTCCTGGTTTTCAAAACCGTCAAAAACAGAAAGCGGCCATAACCAAGAAGAGAACCAAGTATCAACAACATCTTCATCCTGTGTCAAATCGTCAAGGCTTAAGTTTGGATTGCCAGTCTTTTCCCGAGCTTCTGCCAAAGCCGCTTCTTTGGTTTCTCCAACAAAAATATCATCACCACAATAGTAAGCTGGAATCTGCTGTCCCCACCAAAGCTGTCGCGAAATACACCAGTCCCGTACGTTTTCTTCCTTCAGCCAGTTGTTGTACATATTCCACATATGCTTAGGATAGAAAGTTACTTCGCCAGAGTCAACGGCCTGCAATGCAGTAGCTGCAAAATCTTTCATATCCAAAAACCACTGCATCATCAAACGCGGTTCTACGATGGCATCTGTTCGTTCAGAGCGTCCTACTTTATTACGGTAATCTTCTATTTTTACGATATGCCCAGAAGCTTCTAAATCCTTAACAATCTTCTTACGTACCGCAAAGCGATCTTCTCCGATATAGAAACCAGCCGCTTCACTCATCGTACCATTGTCATTAAAAACATCAATGATTTCCAATTGGTGTCGCTCTCCAATTTCGTTGTCGTTCATATCATGGGCAGGAGTTACTTTTAAGCAACCCGTACCAAATTCCATTTCCACATACTTATCTTGAATAATAGGAATGGAACGATTAGCCATAGGAACGATTACGCGCTTCCCATGCAAATGCGTAAAACGCTCATCCTCCGGATTTACTGCTACCGCAGAATCACCAAGAATGGTTTCAGGTCGGGTAGTCGCAATAGTCACCCACTCATCGGTTGTTCCTTCCACTTGATAGCGAACGAAAAACAAACGAGAATTTTCTTCTTTATAAATAACTTCTTCATTGGACAAGGCGGTCAATGCCGAAGGATCCCAATTGATCATTCGCTTGCCCCGGTAAATTTTACCTTTCTTATACAAATCAATGAAAACCTTAACAACGGCTTTGGACAAACTATCCTCCATGGTAAAACGCGTTCGCTTCCAGTCACAAGAAGCTCCCAAACGTTTCAGTTGATCGAGAATGATGCCACCATATTTATCTTTCCAATCAAAAGCATGACCCAAAAACTCTTCTCGTGTCAGGTCAATTTTTCTGATGCCTTGTTCTCTAAGCAGCTTTACCACCTTGGCTTCCGTAGCAATAGAGGCATGATCGGTACCAGGAACCCAGCAGGCATTTTTTCCTTCCAATCTTGCTTTACGAATCAAAATATCCTGAATGGTATTGTTGAGCATGTGGCCCATGTGTAAAACTCCTGTTACATTTGGAGGAGGAATTACAATAGTGTAAGGTTCTCGCTCGTCTGGAGTAGAACTGAAATAGTCTTTATCCATCCAATGCTGGTACCACTTTTTTTCGATAGAATTCGGATTGTATCTGCCGTTGTCTGCCATTTTATTTATAGTTGAGTTGTAGATATAATGATAATTAGGGATTTTTAGAATATTTCATATTCCCTAGTACTTCATCGCCATTACCTTCGCCTTTCCATGTCCTTTATAGTTTACAATATAAAAATTATCGTATTCTGTCTCAGGTATATTGGTATATACCTCCTTAGCGGTTAAAAGGTTCAATAAGGCAGGTACGGAATTAGAATGTCCGACAACCAAAATCTTTTGTCCCTTTCTTTTCTCATAAATATCGTCAAAGAAAAAGGAAAGATCGCTTGGGTTATAAACTGAAATTTCACACTTTTTTTCACTCTTTAGAGACTTGCTAACAAAAGGGTTTGCCGTTTGTGTAGTACGAAGAAAGTTGGTGCTAGTAGCCAAATCCATAGGTACATCTGCTAAAATGCTGGCCAACCGATCCGCTCGTTGAATACCAAGTTCAGAGAGTGGTGGATCATTATTATCACCAGTTTGCTTTTCTGCATGTCTGACAATGAAGAAGGTAATGGCTTCCGGATCGTCATAGCCTGTAATGTCAATACTTTCACCTTCTGAGGAAATGATTTTCCCGCCCTTGATCTCCTTAATCGGTCCAACTATATCAGGTTGGCTTTGACAAGCAGAAAAAAGGAGGGCGAAAAGCAGAAAACAAGTATAAGTATATTTCATACGGAATGCTGTTTTATATGTAGTAAATTCTGGTAAACGGCGGCAAAGATAAGGTTTTCAATGGTAAGCTCAAATCCCAATTACTATATAAGGTTAGGATAGTAATGATCGTAAAGAGCATGTCTCCGAAAGAGGATTTGCTAAATTTTGAAATTTAGTAAATCTTGAATACTAACTATATTCGAAAATGTCCAGGCAAATAATTATTAAACCGATTCGGTAAGGCCTTTATCCAGCCCAAATTAACGCCCTCAAAACGCATCAAAGTCCAACCACTAGCTTTTTCAGGAAGCTCAAAGTTCTCTTTTTTCAAATATTGAATGGCCTGTTCCTTAGATAAAGAAACTGCAGGAAGGTCTTTAGCAACGGCCGTAGACAAAGCCAATTGATGAGAAGGTACTAATTGCTTTCCTTTTATAGAGCCAATCAAAGTTCCTATGGCCTTTTGGCGCAAGCTGCTTTCCAGGAAATTCGCTTCCTCTTCGTGTACTTTTAAAATGATTTTTAACTGCCCATTCGGGTTTTCAAAGACATTAAACCGATCCGCTTCTTCCAACCAAGGATCTATCAACTCGCGCCCCTTCTTAGGCACCTTAACCCAGAATGCATTTTTCTTCTCAAAATGTTTCCCTTTCTTTTTCTTTGTTTTCTTATGCCTTTTTTGCTTTTCAGGTAGTAAAGATTTAGAAGAGTCAATCCCTTCCACTTTTTCAAAACAACTAATAAAAAAGCCCTCTCCTCTCACTCGATGTGGAAAGAATTGATAGCCCTTTACGTCCTGCTTTTCTATTGTTACTATATTCCACTCTTCTTTTATACTTAGGGGGATATTTCGAAAGCCATTTTGACTAAGCCAAATTGCATTGTTTATGTTCTCTGAAGGATTATAGGTGCAGGTAGAATAGATAAGTTTTCCACCAGGTCGTAACAAGATACTTGCAGATTGTAAAATGTTTTGTTGACGAAGGGCACAACCAGCCACCGATTTTTCGGACCAGGCAGGAAGAACAGCATCAGATTTACGAATCATTCCTTCTCCGGAGCAAGGTGCATCTACCAGTATGAGATCGAAAAAACCTTGCAAAACGGTTAACTCTTCAGGAGCGTGTTGCGCAGAGTAGCTGCGGTCAGAACCCCACTTGTCTAAGTTTTGTCTAAGAATTTTGTACCTGGAACTAACAATTTCATTACAAAGGATTAAACTGTCTGGGGGAAATACAGATTCCATCAAAAAACTTTTGCCTCCGGGCGCAGCACACAAATCAAGTATTTTTTCAAAATCACTTTTATGCCCTTTTGCTAGTAGCTGTCGAACAGCCTCCGCGACAAACATAGACGAAGATTCTTGCACATAGTAGGCTCCGGCTTGAAACAAAGGTTCCAAATTAAAGGCAGGTCGTTTTTCGAGAAAAATTCCGTTTTGATACCAGGGTACAGATTGGCTTGTCACATTACCATTTAAAATAATTTTATTTCTGTTGTTATGTATACTAGTTTGAAAATCAGCACTTAATGATTTTATGAAATCGTCATATTCTGATTTTAAGACATCTGAAAGGACTTTCTGGAGTGGTTCGGGTAGTATCATGGTTTGTCAGGTCGAAAAAAGCTTGGCATTGGTACTATGATTGTTGTTAGTAGGCTAACCTAAACATTTATTTTATTAACACAAAATTTTAATTTTTATGAAAAATCTAACCCAAATTAGAAAAGACCAATCTGTAAAAGCAATTAAGAAAACAGAACTAAAAAAAGTAAAAGGGGGAACGGCTAACGTAATCCACCCAGACATTTATGATTTGTAATTTTTTTTGATCGTAATAAAAATGTGGGCAGTAGGCGAAAGTTTGCTGCCCTTTTTTTAAGCTAGAAAATGCAAATCTCCACCCTCTGCAAAACGTTTGTCCACTTGTGCACTTACTTGCGGATCTGTAATCAAAGGCGGTGCATGATGTGGCTTTACCCTAGCATCAATTATTAGCGCACCACGACATCCCCAATGCTTAAATTCCGTATAAGCATCCACTCCGTAAATGTCATGTGATGGGTTTGATCGGGTAAATACTGTCCAGACAAAATTATTCACATTGGCTGCAGTGAATTCTGCATCATCCACAATCAATAACAATGGTATTTCATTCCAGTCGTAACTTAGTAAATGTGTTGTTAAGTTGGATAGCTCCTCTGTTGCTTTTTGCTGTGATTCAAAAGCGGAAGCCTCAATAGCGAGAATACCTTTATCTACAAAGGCAGTCTTGCTGAATCCTTCTGGCAATTGAAAATCATTTGGCAAACGATCCGTCAAGGATCTTCTTTTTTCGCCACAACTGGCAATGACCACCTTAGAACCTGCATTCCAACCCGAACCGGAATAATCCAAAGTATCAATAGTAGTCTTTGTTTGGAAATGCACATCTCTTGTCCAGTCGACTCGCTCTAGCATGTGTTGGAAAAAGTATAGAATGTCGTGGGTATCTAAATCCGGATTGTCTTGCTGAGCAGCGATAAATAAAAACTTAGCCAAAGACGTTTGTCCTGACCCTAAAATTCGATTGGCAATGGTCAGGATCTCCTCGGGCTTCCGTTCCCGAAAAGGCATATAACGTTCCGAACCAATCGCCAGTAATAAAGGATGCACGCCTGCCGCATCTACAGCATTAATATCGCAAAGTCCAGGAAATTCCTGAGGGGTAACCGGCGCGACTAAATTATGAATGATGTAACCAAAACTGGAATCCTCTTGTGGAGGTCGACCAACGACGGTAAAATGCCAGATCGCATCTTTCCGATGATAAACCTTATCGACTTTCATATATGGAAACTCATGCTCCAAACTATAATAACCCAAATGATCGCCAAAGGGGCCCTCCGGCTTTTTTTTATTTTTAACTAAAGTCCCTGTAATACAAAAGTCAGCATCTGCCGAAAGATAAAACCCATCCTTCTTTTTGTAGCGAAATCTACGTCCGCCCAACATCCCAGCAAAGGTCATTTCCGACAGTCCTTCAGGCATTGGCATAATAGCCGCAAAAGAATGAGAAGGTGGCCCGCCAATAAAAATAACCACTTTGAATTCTTCTTCCGAACGATTGTACAAGGTATGGTGTACCCCAATTCCTCGATGCAATTGGTAATGCAAACCAATCTCCTTATTCATCTCATACTCATTTCCCGACAACTGAATCCGATACATACCGATATTAGATTGCATCATATTATCCACTCCAGGTGGCAAAGTCATTACCTGTGGCAAAGTGACAAAAGCACCGCCATCATCCGGCCAAGATTTCACCTGAGGCAATTGATCAATAGTCGTCTCTCCCCAAGCAACCGGCGCAGAGAATAAACTCTTCCGTGGCAAGGCAGATAAGGCCGTAAAAGGCGCTCTCCAATAATGAAAAGGATTTTTTAAGATACGAGTGGGGTCAGCTTTCAACTCCATAACCTGACGTACCCGCTCGAAAGTTTTCCTGAAAATAAAATCAGTACGTTCGTAAGTGCCATAGAGATTGGAAACGGCAGGAAAGGGGCTCCCCTTTACATTTTCAAAAAACAAAGCCGGGCCTTTTGCATCGAATACGCGTCGATGAATCTCAGCCATTTCCAGATTTGGATCGACTTCTTCTTTTATACGAACAAGGTGATTGTGTTTTTCTAGGTCAAGGACGCAGGCGCGAAGACTCTTGTACATATTGCGAAAGTTGGGTTTATTTAAATGATCATCGCAAAAGTAACAATTGTTTGAGGCTTTGGTTTAGGTAGGAAATCAATTTGAGAAATCTTCAATTCCCGGAAGCTTAGCCCCTTGATATTTTTCATCATCCAAATGCTCCAAAAAGCCTTTCATAGATTTCAACGGCCCTTGATCAATTGCCATATTAATCATCCAACTTGGAATGCTTCCAGCGGGATCAGACTTTAATAAATAGGTCGCTTCGATGCGATCTGGCGCCGTTGGTTTGAAACGCCATTGGTTGAAATGATTGTAGATACGAACCCGACCTTCCTTTTCGGGGATGTACTCCGGGCGGCCATAGGAACTAGAGACCACCTCTTTGGTTAAAGGATCTTGTTCTATTTCAGAATAAATGATCATATCCCGGTCGCTCATTGGCCAAGGGAAATCCACATTGTAATAACAAAAAGATTGTAATTCGTTGAGTTCTTTAAGAATGGTAGACTCCGCACATTTATAAACCCATTGATCATAGTTGTCTACATCAACGAGTAAAGCAATCGTAGAGCTAATTGAACTTTCTATAATGGTAGTGAATTTAAGCTCTTTTATATCTGAATCAGGTGCTTCTCTGGTGTAAATCTTAATTCCGCTGACTTCTTTTTTAAAAACCCAGTCAGCTGTATCTCCGTTTGGAGAATAGAATGGCAGTAAAAAGAGCAGGGAAACCATTCCGAACCAAGTGTAGTTTTTTTTCATAATGAAATACGTTAAAAGATACTATTTCGTTTTTTCTTGTAAAATTTACAAATTAGAAGACCGTTTAATTTCAAGAATAAGCATTCTAATTAGCCAATATTTTTATAGTTATTTAGAGCTAAAGACCCTCAGTCCAGTTCATAAGCGTAATCAATATCGGGAATATTGTTAACAACCGATAAATACTTCGTAATTTTGCAACAAGCCTCTGGGAAAAAGGTTTTTATGTCCACCAAATTTAGTAAAGTGTACCAATTGCGGGTTTAAACACATAGGCACATAGAACACAAAGTCCCCAAACCTTATTAGAGCACAAAAGAATTTACTTATCGTAAATTTTACATAGTTCACAAAGGAAAGCTGAATGAACTATGTAAAAAAAATGCGAAGCATCTTTTTACTATGTGCGCTTTTACGATAGAAGGCTATGTGTTCTTTGTGCCTATGTGTTTGAAAATGCGCTAAAAGAATCACGATAAACTATCCACAATTTAAAACCGTAAAAAATAATATGCGCGCATACTTAAATCTCCTTCAACACATTCTAGATAATGGAAATCAAAAAACAGACCGTACTGGTACCGGAACCTATAGCGTTTTTGGTCACCAAATGCGATTTGACCTTTCCAAAGGGTTTCCAATGTTGACAACAAAGAAGTTACACCTCAAGTCAATCATTCACGAACTCCTTTGGTTTCTCAATGGAGACACAAATGTAAAGTATTTGCAGGATAATGGTGTAAGAATTTGGAATGAATGGGCAGATGAAAATGGAGAACTAGGCCCTGTTTATGGGAAACAATGGCGCAGTTGGGAATGTAGAGATGGTTCTACCATTGATCAAATCGCCCAAGCAATAGATCTGATTAAAAACAATCCAGACTCCAGACGAATCATCGTAAATGCTTGGAACGTAGGAGATCTGCCGCAGATGGCCCTAAGCCCTTGCCACTGCCTTTTTCAGTTTTATGTAAATGAAGGAAAACTTTCCTGCCAGCTTTACCAGCGCTCAGCCGATGTCTTTTTGGGCGTACCTTTTAATATTGCTTCTTACGCTTTATTGACGATGATGATGGCACAGGTTTGCGACTTAGAAGCTGGAGACTTTGTACACACCTTCGGGGATACCCACTTATATATGAATCATCTGGACCAAGCCAACGAACAATTGTCCAGAACACCAACGGACTTACCAACGATCGCTATCAACCCGGAAGTGAAATCTATCTTCGACTTCACTTTCGATGATTTTGAATTAAAGAACTATAATCCTCAACCGCATATCAAAGCACCAGTGGCCATCTAACTTTTAACCGTTAACTATTAACCGTTAACCATTAACGGCAGTAGGAAGTTAACAGTTAACAGTTAAAAGTTAACAGTTTTTAAAAAATGCCCGATATCCATTCTCAAACTGATGAGCAGCTAATCGCTCTGTTGCAAACCAACAGCGATCTGGCCATTGATTGGATATTCAGAAGGTACTACCCAATGTGTCGAACCGCTGCCATTCGGATCCTCAAAGATGAACATCTGGCAGAAGACATCACTCAGGATGTTTTCCTGGAATTATGGAAAAAGAGAGAAGTTCGCCAAATTAATATTGCGTTGAAAGCCTATCTCCGCCGTTCTGTTATGAACCGGTGTCTGAATTACATTCGAGATAAAAAAATGGCATTTGAAGATGAGGAGAAAGTACCGGAATGGCCATCTACAGACAGTAATGCACTTAGCGAGCTGGAAGCAGGAGAATTGGAGCAAAGCTTGCAAAAGGCTATTGATGGGCTACCAGAACGTTGTCGCATCATTTTTACTTTAAGCCGTTTTGAGGATTTGAAATACCAGCAGATTGCAGATCAATTGGGTATTTCAATAAAAACAGTGGAGAATCAGATGTCTAAAGCGTTGCGGGTTATTCGATTGAGCTTGGAAGAAGGAACTTAATATCCATCTGGTTATTAAAAGAATCGAGCTTTAGGCTGAAATACACTTTAATTAATCTTGATAAATAGGATTAAAATTGGCCTTTTATCCTTTATTCAACCCTTTTTCTGCCAACCCCCACGCCTTTCTCCCCTAGAAATGTCGTGTTTTAGGCGAAACTTCGCAATATGTTTCCAAAAAAGGCCAAATAGCTGTAAAATAGTGCTGTGCAAATAGGGGGCACCTTACAAAGTGGTGTCTATGTGAATAGAAATGAAGTAGAAGTAAGCATACAATGAATAAATTCGATAAAATTACCAGTATCCACAAAAGCCTAAGCGGCCAAATCTCTGTTGCAGAACAACAGGAATTGGATCAGTGGATAAAGGCTGACCCTGATAGTAAGCGGGTAGTCGCTGAAGTTACCATGATTTGGAAAGCTGCTGATGCCTATCGTAAATCTCAGGATACTCCAGTAGAAGACGCACTAGCTCGATTCAAGAAGGCTAGAACAGTTGTTGAAACACCTCAAGTCGAAGAAACGCCAATAGCTTCCGTTAAATCCTTACCAATAAGACGATATTTCCTTAGAATTGCTGCAGCAGCAGCTGTTTTGTTTGGTGCCTTTGTTCTCTTTTCAGATATGGGCGGAAATCAAGCAGATGGTTTTGCAGAAGTGAATACGGATTCTGGAGAGACTGAAAAAGCAAGTCTTCACGATGGTTCTACTGTTTATGTAAATGGAGATTCCAAATTTGAATATCCAACTACCTTTGATAAAAACACCAGAGCTGTAAAATTGGAAGGAGAAGCTTTCTTTGAAATTGCAAAAGATGCTTCCAAACCTTTTACTATAGCCACTACCCAACTAGATGTTAAAGTATTGGGGACTTCTTTTAATGTTTACGCTTACCCAGGTAAAACAATTGAAGAAGTAAGTGTTGCCACAGGTAAAGTAGCAGTTAGCATTAAGCAAAATAACAAAAAATACATTTTAGAAGCTGGAGATCATCTAAGCTACGACCATAAGAATGGACAAGTTAGGATTACTAAAGACCTTAAACAGAATGCACAGGCTTGGAGAACAGGTGTACTTATTTTTGACTCCACACCCTTAGCTACTGTTTTCCAAACTTTGGAAAAACACTTTGGTCTTTCTATTTCCTCAGGAGATACGGACTTGTCAAACTGTATACTCGAAGCTCCTGCTTTCAAAAATGCAAATCAGGAAGTTGTATTGGAAACGATAAAAACGACTTTCGGAATGGAGCTTAAGAAAACAGGTGCTAAAAGTTTTGAGTTCATTGGCGGAAATTGTCAATGAGTACTAAAAAAATAAAAGATTAATTTATAGAGAAGCGATATTACTTAGCTTAGGTAGTATCGCTTTTTTCATGGCCCAGACAGACAAAGTTTTGTACACAGCCCATCATAAAGCGTCAACCGCAAGGCAAACCTCTTTGAATTAGATCCTCCACTACTTCTCAACCTCCCGCTTTTCCTCGAAATGTGCTATCTTGGCAGTTACAATGCGTCAAGGTCTGTTAATATTTCTTTTCCTCTGCATAGCCTTCTCCCTCTTTGGGCAGGAAGGTCGAGTCGATCTGCAAAAAAAGCTTGACTTCCATGCCCGAAACATGACACTGGCTAAAGCCCTTGAAAAACTAAGTAAACGCTCCGAAATAAGCATTGCCTACAGCGAAAATCTGATTTCCAAAAATCAACGTATTACCATTCGCTTTAAGAAAAAATCCTTCAAACAAATTCTGGAATATCTGCTTCGAAACACAGGTTTAGACTATAAAGTAATTGGAGATCAGGTCGTTCTTTTCAAAGTGAGCAGTCGAAGCTTCACCCTCAGCGGATACGTTAAAGATAAAACGAGTGGTGAACGTTTAATCGCTTGCCATGTCTTTGATAATGAAGCGACCCGTGGAACTACGACCAATGAATATGGTTTCTATAGCCTTACTTTGAAAGAAGGTATTGTAAAGGTTCGATTCTCCTATCTTGGTTTTGAAACTGAAACCAAGGTCATTAAGCTAAATAGGAATAGGCGATTGGATATTGAATTAGAACCGCTGCTTTTTCTACAAGAAATATTGGTACTTGATGACGACAGTACTCAAATGCGTACTTTTTCTTTGGAGCATATTTCTCCTCAGTTGATAAATACACTTCCTGCCTTAGGTGGAGAGCCTGATGTGTTTAGAGTTGCCCAATTGTTGCCAGCGGTCCAAACCGGAGCGGATGGAGTGGGGGGAATACATGTACGAGGAGGAGATTCCGATCAGAATTTATACTTACTAGACGGTGTGCCCATTTACAATCCCTCTCATTTGGCTGGGATTTTTTCTATTTACGACACCGATGCAATTCGAAGCACTACCTTGATGAAAGATTTTATCCCTGCAAAATTTGGAGGGCGTTTGTCTTCGGTATTAGATGTTCGAACAAAAGAAGGAAATAGCAAAAGGTGGGAAGGTACAGCAAGTCTTGGACTCACTTCTGTTAAAGCAGGAGTGGAAGGGCCGATTAAGAAAAATAAAGGGGCAGTATTTGTTTCCGGTAGGAGATCACTTTTGGATTTTGTAGTAAAACCAATTACTAAAGAGTTGAAAAAAGATAGAAATGAAGAAGGGTTTAGCGATTATGGTTTTTATGATTTGAATGCGAAAGTAAATTATACTCTTTCTCCTAAAGATCAATTGTATTTCAGTATGTACACTGGGATGGATCGCTTTTATGATGAGAATCAAATTTTTTTAGAAGACCCCGGCGTATACAGCCTTGAAAGTAAAGAAGAACGAAAACTGAATTGGGGGAATAATGTAGGTGCCCTCCGTTGGAATCATCTTTTTAATGCTAAATTGTTTTTGAATACAACTTTTACTTACAGTGATTATCACTTCAGCTCCAAGAGTTTGGAGGAAAAATTAGAAATAATAACCGACTTTAATCAGCTGAAAGATAGTTTAAATACAGTGGCCTATAGCATTTACCAATCCAGAATTCAGGATTGGGCTTTAAAAACAGATTTTGATTATGTCGCTGGTCCCAATCATTATTGGCGTTTTGGTTTTGAAGGCATCTCTCACCTTTTTAATCCCGGCGTAAGACGAACAGAAGATCCTGAAGATTTCCCTGGTTTTGAAAGTGAAACAACTGACACTTTTAATATCTCCACTATTGCTGCACAGGAATACTCCCTATACATAGAAGACCAATGGACACTCTCCGGGAAATGGAAGGCAAACATCGGATTAAGAACTACGGCTTTCACTACTGACGAACATCAGAGTTGGCGATTAAGCCCAAGAGCACAACTGTGGTATCAACTCCACTCTAGAGTACGGTTGAAATCCTCTTTTAACTTATTGCACCAGCATCTCCACTTGCTAACGACTTCTACAATCGGTTTGCCTAATGACCTATGGGTACCCGCCACAAGAAGAATAAAGCCACAAAGAAGCTGGCAAGGATTGATCGGTATGGAAGCTGAAGGAAAAGGAGGCTTAAGGTTTTCCATGGACCTTTACTATAAAAAAATGGATGAATTAGTGGCCTTCCAAGAAGGGGCAGATTTTACAATTCTGGATGCTCGAAATTGGGAGGATAAAGTGACCATAGGAGAGGGAGAAAGTTTTGGAGCTGAATTTTATGTTCAAAAGAAAATAAGAAAATGGACCATCTGGTTGACTTATGCCTGGTCTAAAACCAACCGTCAATTTGAACAAATAAACCTAGGCCGCGAATATCCGTATCGATATGATCGCCGTCATAAGGGGCAAGTTAATGTGCTTTATCAATGGAACAAACGATGGAGAGTAGCTGCCAATTGGAATTATGGAACTGGCTTGGCCACGACCTTAGCTAATGGAAAATATGAATTTCCATTTAGTAGCGCAGATGTTCAGCCAATCGCTACTTCCTATGGAGATAAAAACAGTGTACGAATGCCAGCATATCATCGTTTAGATATAGATGTGGGATGTCGAATTAAAAAAGGATGGGCTTTACATCAGTTTAATATTGGTATTTATAATACCTACAGCAGAAAGAATCCAGTTTATTATCGTATTGGACGTGATCCAGATGATCCCACAAAAAATAGATACATACAGGCGACCCTATTTCAAATATTACCGTACTTTAGTTACAGAATTTCCATCTAATTAAAAATTATGTCACTTATATCTCCTCCTACACCTACAAATTCCACAGACCCTGGAGGAGTCGAACTTCTGTTTCGCCTAAGTAGTAACTTAGGGGTTATTCTTCTGATATTAAGCCTCCTCACTGCCTGCGAGGAACCCGTAGATCTGATAGACTTCGAAGAACGCCTCGCCGTAACCTGCCAATTCTCACCAGGAGAACCTTTCAATGTATACGTTTCTAAATCCTTAGATCCATTATCCAATCAGGATATCGACTTTCTAGATTATTTGGATACTGCAAATGTAACCATCTATCAAGGAGATGCCATTCTTTGTGAAATCCCCTATCAGCCAGCGGCAAATTATCCAAATGATCGATTTTTGAATGAGAGTTGTTGGGGGGAGGTAGGTATCCCTTATACCTTAAGAGTAAGTGCTCCTGGTTTTGAAGAAGTTTTTGCAACAGATGTTATTCCTTCAAAAACAGAAATAAATTCTTTTGAAATGTCAGATTTGGAAGTTGAACTCCTTTCAGATGGTGTTGCCAATTTTCAATTTAATACAAAGTTGATTCTAGGGGCAACAAAAAATACAGAAAATTACTATTTATTGAATTTTATTTATGAGGAGATTCCATTTCAAGTATTGGGGAATGACACCATTTTTGACCAAACGGGAGAGTACATAGCGCTGGAATTGGAAAGTTTAGAAGGAAACCCACCGTCATTAAAGGATTTTGACGAGAAGTTAGGAGCCATTTTGTTTTCAAATGAAAGCAGTAATCCCTTAGAACTTAATTTTCAGTTGAATACACCAAATGGAATTCCACCAATGGAGTTATTTGATCAGGTCTATGTTAATTTAAAAACGGTGTCAAAGTCCTATTACTATTATCATCTTCAATTAAGTCGTCAACTGCTTCAAAAGGATACCTTTCTAGTGAATCCAGTTATTCTTGCAGATAATATTGAAAATGGCTACGGAATCTTTGCAGGTTATCAATTGACAAAAGATTCAATTCTAATTGAATAAAAATGAAGTTGTTTAGAGTTGCCTTTTAGAATCATACACTTGACCCAAGCATAGAGAATGACTTTAAAACATGCTCAATAACTAATAGGGGAGTGAATCCTTTTGGTCGTCTTGTCTGTATAAGTAGGTTGTTTTAAGTAGAATACTCCTTTTTCTCTACTTATTTTTCCTCTTTCTCCCCAAAAGAAATGCAACCCAGACGCCATTTTATTTACTTTTTAATAAAAGGCAAACATCGTTCTGAGGAAAATGGACGTTATAGAAATGTTAATGAAAACTTTAGTTAAAATAAGACTACTCCGTATCTATAAATAACAGCACCAAAAAAATGCGAGTAGTTTTTTAAAAAATTGGAATATTATGACAACGCAAGAAGAAGTAATCAGCATGGTTAGCTGGGTTGCTGATGTGCCTGCGGCACGCGTCTGCCCAACTACAAACATTAAAGAAGATCTTAACCTCGATTCCATCGACGTGATGATGCTTATTGTAAAACTTGAAAAATGGTTCGATGTCATTCTCTCTTCAGAAGAAGTGGAAGCCATCGAAACTGTGAAAGATGCAAGTGATTGCATCAATGGTAGGATGAAGTTGGCAGCGTAATTCCTCGACTCGCTGCGCTCGCTCGGAATGACAAGCTGACTCGCTCGGAATAGATAGTTTGATCGTGCCTCCTGACACCAAAAAGGTCGTCTCTTTAGTATCCACTAAAGAGACGACCTTTTTTTGTTGTATTTCATCTGAAACATCAAACTCAGACGTAGTTGGAGTAGGTGGTGACGACGCCGTAATTAATAGAGAAAACCTCCTCAGCCACGGAGTTTGTCAAAAAAAACATAATCTGGAAGCTAATAGTCATCTTTTTAGACAAACTTCTTACTTTTTATTTAAAAATTAAGGAAAAATTAAATTAATGGTAACTTATTGTTAGAGAAATATACTTCGGATAGCCTATGTGAAAAATGCGTCAAATGAAATTATATTTTGTTTTATTGAATATAGGCCTAATTAAAACCTTTTAATTTTAATTTTCAGTTAAAAAAAATCCATTCAACGTAGGGGTGAGGCAAATTATCTGTGTCTATATAAGTGTTCCGATGATGTTGCAAAGGTTCAGTCAACAAATTCGGACTCCAAATTAACTCCAATCTTTTAGTAATACTTTTTTCTGACTCTTGAACACTTCTCGGTGTTCTCTAAAAAAACGTTCACGTTATGGATATTACAACAAAATTGACCTTCCTCGAACAATTTCCTCTTTTCGAAGCTCTTACATCTGAAGAGAAAAAGAGACTGACACAGATGGTTGAATTTAATAGATTATCAAAACACCGTTCTATATATGGTCCAGGAGATAAATCGGATAAGATTTTCTTCTTAGTAAAAGGAAGTATTAAGATCAGTGCACAATATGGAGACGAAAGAGAAGTCATTAAATGTATCCTTCATCCTTTAGCAATGTTTGGAGAGTTATGTATAGTTGGAGAAGACGCACGTACCGATATGGCATCTGCCCAAAACGAAGAAATCCACTTCTTTACTTTACGTTTAGAAGATTTCAGAAGCCTAATGGCGGGTAACTTTGCCTTCAGCAACTCTGTTTTGCAGTTGATTGGCGGCAAGTTGAGAAGAGCAGAAGGTCGCTTGGAGTCACTTATATTTAAAGACGCAAGAGCTAGAATCATCGATTTCCTTAAAGATTCAGCTGAGACTCAAGGAAGACGCATCGGTTTAGATGAAACGTTGGTAAAGCACAGCTTGACACAGCAAGACATCGCAAACATCACAGGGACCAGCCGTCAAACGGTAACCTCTGTATTAAATGATTTAAAGAAATCTAACCTAATCCATTTCACCAGAAGAAGTTTCTTGATAAGAGACATGGCGAAGTTGGCCTAAGAACTTATAGTTTGATTAGAAACTGAACGCAATTCGCTTCAGTATACTAAAAAAGAAGTTTTCATTTTGGAAGTTTGGAAAAAGGCTTATTCTCGGGATTGTCCGGGAGGAAGCCTTTTCTATTTTGAGTAGTATCGTTCAAAAGAAATTAATGGAACTCGCTGTCATCCCGGGCAAGTGAGGTACGAATGAGTCGAGGGATAACTGCGACAAACGTATTTGTATTTCGAGTGAAGCGAAGCGGAATCGAGAAATCTAGCTCTTTAGCCAAAAGGTAGATTTCTCAACTCGTACCTAGAGCATCTTACTTTTCGAATTCCTCTATATGTAAGCCTTTTCTCTTTTTAATTGCCTACAGCTCCACTAAAAAAGGAAACTCCCCAATCCTACATTCTCAGCGCTTATTCCCATTATTCCTACCACTAAAACCCTCTCCATCCCGGTTCTCCCTCCCCATCCAATCCAGAACTCTTCATTTCCTTCAAAATGTTAGTAACTCTTCCCTGTTTTCCTCGTTCCATCTCCTTAATAATCCGTAATCTTGCGCCCGAAAAATCTCCCCAAGCTTAATAGTTTACGTAAGAATAGTTTGTTCCGATTATAAGGTCAACTTTAAATAGTTTCAACCGTTGTTCTACCTTTTTTGCCAATTCAAAAAAGAAGCTGAACATAAAGCATAATTGATTCTTATTTAGACGTGATCTAAATAAACTAATCAGTCATTCATATATTGGTATAAATGAGACCGAATTGTATTTTTGCGCTGACAAAACCATGACACTTTTAACATTTTCTTAATTTGAGAAATTGTGGTTTACTCAAATCAACTTATTATGGTGTATAAAACGCTGATCGCGAGGCTCTTAGCCTGTATAGTATTTTCTCTCTTTTCTTTTCAAATCATGGCAGAAGCCAATTTGGACGAAGGAAAGGCTCTTTTCAAAAACAATTGTGCAACTTGTCACAACAAGAATATGAAGGATGATCTCACAGGTCCTGCTCTTGGTGGCGTAGAAGAAAGATGGGAAGGAAGAGAAGAACTCCTCTATTCTTGGATTCGTAATTCTTCGGCAGTGATCGCTTCTGGCGATGGCTATGCTGTTAGTTTGTATGCAAAATGGAACAACTCGGTAATGACGGCTTTTCCAAATTTGACGGATCAGCAAATCGAATCTCTTCTTGGTTATATCAAAGGGATGAATGATGGGACTTATCCAGTGGGAGGTGCGCTTACCGCTGGCCCTGTAGGCCCTGTAGATGGAGACAACAAAAAAGGAGGGAGTAATACTTTACTATATATAACCCTTTTCCTCATCCTCGGAATGCTTGCTCTAGTACTAGCGCGAATCATCTCCAACCTAAATCACATGGCTGCGGTCAAAGCGGGAGAAACACCTGCTCCGCGTAAAAGCTTCATGGATATTTTGACTGGATCAGGAGTGGTATCCTCTGTTATTTTCGGTTTGGTAGTAATCGGTGGTTACATGACCATTAATAATGCAACGAACTTAGGGCGTCAGCAGGGATATGCACCAGAACAACCGATTAAATTCTCACACGCAACACACGCTGGTTTACAAAAGGTCGATTGTCAGTACTGTCACGACGGTGCTCGCCGATCTAAGCATTCTGTAATTCCTGCTGCAAATACTTGTATGAATTGCCACAAAGCAATCAAGAAAGGATCAAAGTACGGTACTGAAGAGATTACAAAAATCTATGCTTCTATCGGATACGATCCAACCAAAGATGTATACATCGAAGAAAGCAAGTATAATGAAATGCCGGAAGACGAAATCGCTAAAATGTATAAAGGCTGGATCGCTGATAATTTTGTAAAAGACAACGCAGACAAGTACGAAGGAGCGAAGATGAAAGAAAAAGCAGCAGAAGCAGCTGACGAACAATGGGCAGAAATCAAAGCTTCTCTGACCAACGAAAATAAAGAACAAATTCAAGGAGCCATCGAATGGGTTCGAATCCACAACTTACCAGATCACGTTTACTTCAACCACGCGCAGCACGTAACTGTCGGAAAGATCGAATGTCAGCAATGTCACGGTCCAGTTGAGGAAATGGAAGTATTGGCTCAAGATGCACCACTTTCTATGGGTTGGTGTATCAACTGTCACAGAGAAACGGAAGTACAATTCGCTGATAACGAATACTATAACTCTTACGAGAAATACCACGAAGAACTGAAGAGCGGCGAACGTAAAGCAGTAACAGTGGAAGACATCGGAGGTTTGGAATGTCAAAAATGTCACTATTAGGGTTGTTGGTTTTCGGAACTTCGCGGGAAGGATAACGGAAAAGCAAAAGTTCTGAAAGCCCCGGCGTAAGCTCTTTAAGTTTACAACATTATACTGACACCGAATAAAAATACTTTTCTAGCTAGAATTTAATATCATATAAAATACGATGAAGAAAGAAAATCAAAACGTTTGGACCGGCATCGAAGACAAAACAGGAGACGCAGATCTTCTGGAATCCGGCAAACAAGAATTCTTCGAACTTCCTTTAGCGGAATCATTAACTGATGAAAAAGCACTTGACACTACTTCCAATCGAAGAGACTTCTTAAAGTACCTCGGATTTGGACTAGGTGCAGCTACGGTTGCGGCAAGTTGTGATATCCCAGTCAAACGTGCTATTCCTTATGTTACTAAGCCAGACGAAATTGTACCGGGTGTAGCTTCTTACTACGCTTCCTCTTTCGTAAATGGCGGTGACTACTGCTCTATTTTGGTGAAAACCAGAGAGGGAAGACCCATCAAAATTGAAGGAAACTCCATGTCTCCGATCACCAAAGGTGGAACCAGCGCACGTGTTCAAGCAGAAGTGCTTAGCTTATATGATACCAACCGTTTCCAGTCTGCTGGTAAAATGGTAGAGGGCAGCTTCGAAGCAATGGACTGGACGGCTTTAGACCGTGAAGTAATGGCTAAGCTAAACGCAGGCGGACAAATCAGAATCGTAACCAATACGGTAATGAGTCCTTCTACAAAGCATGTCTTCAAAGCTTTTACAGACAAGTTTCCAAACGCCAAGGTTGTTTCTTATGATCCTGTTTCCAGCTCAGCTATGCTACAGGCCAACAAGGAGAGCTTTGGATTACGTATGATTCCTTCTTACGAATTCGACAAAGCGGATGTAATCGTAAGTTTCAACGCAGACTTCCTGGGTACTTGGATTTCTCCAGTAGAATATGCCGGAAAATACATCAAAGGACGTAAGATAAAAGATACAAAAAATGCGAAAATGTCTCGCCACATTCAGGTAGAATCCGGAATGACAATGACAGGTTCAAACGCAGATAACCGTATCATGGTGAAGCCTTCTGAACAAGGTGCAGCCGTAGCCGCTTTGCACGACGCAGTAGCTGGATTGGTAGGACAGAGCAAAGCAGGTGGACCAAAAGTAAATGCAAGAGCAGCTGGCCAGTTGGCTAAAGTGGCAAAAGAACTGGTAGCAGCTAAAGGTCGCTCACTAGTTGTTTGTGGTAATAATAATGTAGGAGAACATTTGTTGGTGAACCGCATCAATGACATGTTGGGTAATTATGGTAAGACACTTGGTTTTGCTGATGCTTCCCTACAAAGAGAAGGTTCTGACCAAGACATTCAGCAACTGATCAAAGATATGGAAAGTGGAAGCGTAGATGCGGTAATCGTATACGGCGCTAATCCTGCTTTTGACCTTCCAAATTCTGCAGCTTTCAAAGCTGCTTTCGCAAAAGTAAAAACGAAAGTATCTACTGCTCTTTCAATGGATGAAACAACAGCTGCCTGTGATTTCATCGCTCCAGACCACCACTTATTGGAATCTTGGGGAGATGTTCAGCCAAAGCGTGGCCACTACAGCATCATCCAACCAACGATCAGTCCTTTATTCAAAAGCAGACAAACGCAGGAGTCTTTATTGACTTGGGCAGGCGGAGCTGGTTTGAATGCAAATTCTGACGCTGCTTATTACGATTATTTGAAAGCATTCTGGAAAGATTACCTATTCCCACAAAATGGGAAATTCGCTTCTTTCCAATCTTTCTGGGACAATACCATTCATGATGGTATTGCTACTATCCCTGCTAGCGAATTAGCACCGGTTTGTAGCATAGATGCAAGTTCTGCTGCTGCTAAATTGGATAGCCCAATGAATGGCGAAGTTGAAATTTCTTTCTTTGAAACCGTAAACATCGGAGCTGGTCAATACAGCAACAATCCTTGGTTACAAGAGTTGCCAGACCCAGTTACACGATGTGTTTGGGGGAATAACCTTAGTGTTCCAATCGAATGGAAAGGTGGTAACGATTACACACGATTCAACAATATTGGTGTAAATAACCAATATGGGGAGTTGGACATGGTTGACCTTGACGTAAATGGAACTGCTCAGAATGTAGGTGCGATTCCTCAATTCGGTCAAATGCCTGGAACTGTTGCAATGGCTTTGGGTTACGGAAGAGAAAACGCAGGTAACATAGGACAAGACATCGGAAAGGCCGTTGGTAACAATGTGTACCCTTGGTTGTCTATGGACAAAAATGGAAACACTCGTTATTATGCTACTGCTGCGGTATCAGGAATTACCGGTACAGGAGAATTAGCATCTGTTCAGTATCACCACACAATGGGAGTCACTTCTAAAGATGCTCCTGGTATTAACGTTGATGAAGCAATCTTAGCTTATCAAGGTTCATTAACCGATCGTTCTATTGTTTACAACGCACACGTTGATGAAGTAAAAGATTTCTCTGAAGAACTAGGGGAGAAAAGAGCGCATTTCAAACACTTGAATGACAACACGCTTTATCCTTTCGATGAATATAAAGAAAACGTATACGGTCAGGGACATCACTGGGGCATGTACATTGACCTTAACTCTTGTGTAGGTTGTGGAGCATGTGCCGTTTCTTGTATGGCTGAAAATAATGTACCGGTTGTAGGAAAGCACGAAGTATACCGACACCACGAGATGTTCTGGATGCAGATTGACCGTTACTACTATGGCGATGTAGAAAGTCCAAGCACGATCTATCAACCAAAGATGTGTCAACACTGTGATAATGCTCCTTGTGAGAACGTATGTCCAGTAGCAGCAACCAACCATAGTTCTGAAGGTTTGAACCAAATGGCTTATAACCGTTGTGTGGGAACCCGATACTGTGCGAACAACTGTCCGTACAAAGTTCGTCGTTTCAACTGGATGGATTACACTACTGCGGATTTATTCCCAGCCAACCAGCCTAAAGTAAATGGAGAAGAGATCGCCTTTGGTGCAGATAACCTGACTCGTATGGTCTTGAATCCAGACGTAACGGTTCGTGCAAGAGGAGTGATCGAAAAATGTAGCTTCTGTGTACAACGTATCCAAACGGGTAAATTGACTGCAAAAGCAGAAGGACGTAAACTAAGAGATACAGATGTTAAAACAGCTTGTCAAACCGCTTGTCCTACTGGAGCAATCATCTTCGGAGATCAAAACAATAAAGATGGTGAGTTCAATAAGAATGTACATTCTCCTTTGGTCTATAGAATGTTAGAAGAAGTAAACACACAGTCTTCTGTTTACTACACGGCTAAGATTCACAACAGAGATAAGAGCATCGACGAGGTATCTTAGTCAGCGGATTGTGGATTTGCTAAATTTAGTAAATCTCATTGCTAGATGTCAATGAAATACATTTACTAAATCTTTAAGATTTAGCAAATCAGGATCGCACACTGATCGAAAAGATCAACGTATAAAAGTAAAAAAACGGAACTCGGCCTCGGCCGAACCAGCACAAACAAAAATAGAATTTCTTATGAGTGCAGTTGTTAGTAAAATAAGAAACCCCTTAATAACGGGTAACAAAACGTACCACCAAATCACAGAGGATTTGTGTGCACCTACGGAACGTACGCCAAGTGCATCCTGGGTCATCGCCTTTATGATTTCGATAGCATTTCTATCATTAGGGGTATTTTGTATCGCATGGACCATTTGGTTTGGTATCGGTTCTTGGAACCTGAACAGAACTGTTGGATGGGGATGGGACATTACCAACTTCGTATGGTGGATTGGAATCGGACACGCCGGTACCTTGATTTCTGCGATTCTATTACTTTTCCGTCAGAAATGGCGTACAGGGGTAAATAGAGCAGCGGAAGCAATGACCATATTCGCGGTATTATGTGCGGCCCTTTTCCCAGGGATACACGTAGGGCGAGCATGGGTGGTATTTTACTTCTTCCCATACCCAAATACGAGAGGGCCATTATGGGTAAACTTTAACTCACCCCTGCTTTGGGATCTTTTTGCGATCTCTACTTATTTCACCGTTTCTTTGTTGTTCTGGTATACCGGTTTGGTACCTGATTTCGCAACTGTGAGAGACCGTGCCTCTGGTATCCGTAAAAAGATTTACAACTTCCTTTCTTTCGGATGGACAGGATCTGCGAAGCACTGGCAAAGATGGGAATACCTTTCTTTAATCTTGGCAGGTATTGCAACACCATTGGTACTTTCTGTACACACGATTGTAAGTTTTGATTTCGCCACTTCTGTAATTCCAGGATGGCACACGACGATCTTCCCTCCGTACTTCGTAGCAGGAGCGATCTTCTCTGGTTTCGCGATGGTATTGACCTTGATGATTATCACGCGAAAGATTTTGAACTTACAGGATTACATTACCATTGAGCACATTGAATCTATGAACAAGGTCATCTTGTTGACGGGATCAATTGTAGGGGTAGCTTATTTGACGGAGCTATTTATCGCTTGGTATTCTGGATATGTATATGAGCAATTTGCTTTTTATAATAGAGCATTGGGACCCTACTGGTGGTCTTACTTCGGAATGATGTTCTGTAACGTACTCTCTCCTCAGTTCTTCTGGAGTAGAAAATTGAGAAGAAGTATTGCCTTTACATTCTTCATGTCTATTTTTATCAACATTGGAATGTGGTTTGAGCGTTTCGTAATTATTGCAACAACACTTGCACGTGATTACTTGCCATCAAACTGGAGTTACTACTCTCCATCATGGGTAGAGATCGGAATCTTCTTAGGAACACTGGGAATCTTCTTTACGCTTTATCTAATTTTCGTAAGAGTGGCACCGGTGGTGGCAATTGCAGAGATCAAGTCTATCCTGAAATCAGGTGGAGACCAATATGTGGGACCAAATGCAAAAGATCACCACGCACACGGTCACGCAGAAGCAGAACACTAGTTAGTAGAGAGTTGATAGCTTTCGGAACTTCGCGAGTTGACCTGGAGTATAGTAAAAGTTCTGAAAGCGGTTTTAATAAAAGTCACGGTATCAAAAGCCTGACACCAAAAGAATAAATTAAATTTTCAGAAATGAAACAAGATCATAAAGAAGTATTTTTTGGTTTGTATGACGATGAAACGGATTTGTTGGAAGCGGTAAAACAAGCTAATAAAGATCATTTGGACATTATGGATGTGTTTACTCCATTTCCGGTTCACGGTTTAGATCCATTATTGGGACTAGCCGAGTCTCGTCTTCACCAGGCAGGTTTTGTATTCGGTGCCTTAGGAACATGTACGGCATTCGGATTTATGACCTGGGTATTTACTCGTGATTGGCCGATCATTTTTGGTGGTAAGCCATACTGGTCAGTACCTTCTTTCATTCCAATTACTTTTGAGTTGACAGTTCTATTCTGTGCAATTGGGATGGTTGTCTCTTTTTATACGGTATGTGGATTGGCACCAGGTGTAGTAAACCCAGTATTGGATGATAGAATCACAGATGACAAATTCTGTATCGCTTTCAATACCAATGGTTACAGTTCAGACCAAGTGTCAAAGTTGAAAAGCTTCTTCCAGCAAACTGGAGCTTCTGAAACGAATACGAAATTGATTTAAGAATTATTTTAAGTGCTGTACAGTTTTGCCAGTGCAGCCCCCAGCCCCTAAAGGGGAGCATCTACCCGCAAGCATTTCGGTAGAAATAAGGGTTGTTTTTGAAAAAGGTATAGTTGTTTAGAATTCTTTATAAAATACGCTTAACTCAGATTGCAAAAGCAAATCAAATTAAAGAAATGATGAGTACATCAAAATTTATATTCTCTCTTTTAGTTTTCGCTGTGGTATTTACCTCTTGCAGCACACCAGGAGCAGATAACCCGGGTAGTGAGTTTATGCCAGATATGGGCCACTCGGTTGCTTACGAAGCAAACGTTTATACCGATTACGATTATAATGTTTGGGACAATTCTGTTGCAGATAAAAAGAAGTTGGCAACGCCTGGTCTTCCAGTAGAAGGGACGATCCCTCGTGGATATGCAGGTGGGCATAGCAAAATAGCAATGAATCACTTGAATGGATCGGCTACAACAAATGCCATCTCTGTTCCAGTAAACGGTTCTGTACCTTATTACTATGCAGATAATGAAGAAGAACGTGCGCGTGCTGTTGCAGAAATCTTAAGCAACCCATTCCCAATTACAGAAGCTGGTTTGGCGAAAGGAAAAATGTTGTACGATATTCAGTGTGGTATCTGTCATGGAAAAAAAGGAGATGGCAACGGATGGTTGGTTGACGAAGCAAACTTAAATGCTAAGTACCCAGCGGCTCCTGCGAATTTCTTACAAGATACTTTCTATAATTCCACCAATGGCCGTTTCTACCACGCAATCATATATGGTAAAAATGTAATGGGGGGATATGCAGACAAAGCTTCTTACGAAGAAAGATGGCAGATCATCCACTATATCCACAGCTTAATGGCCAAGGAAAAGAAATTCGAATATTCTGAAACGGGTAACACCATGACGAATAATAATTATGATCGCCCAGGCGCAATGGTCAAGCAAGTAGCAGAAAAGACCTCACACGGCGGAGATCACGGACAGGCTCATGATGCAGACGGTCATGGACATGGCGGAGAAAATGGAGATGATGGTCACGGCCATGAAGAGGGAGGGAACCACAGCGGTCACGATCATGAAGGTGATCACCACTAGAGCTTGTATAAAACAAGACAACAACTTTAAACAATATTATTCAAACTGAATATAGATAATAATGAATCAGTTTACTTTCGAAAGAAAAGAAAAAACGACTTTAATTGCCTTTATGGTTCTTGGTGCGCTATGTATGGCTGCCAGTGGATTTGGCGAACACGGTAATGCTCGTTTTTGGAGTAACCTCCTACACAATTCCGTATTCTTTACCGGAATAGCTTTCATCGCCATGTTTGTATTGGCTGCTTTTATTACTGCTTACGCCGGATGGCACGTGGTATTCAAAAGAGTGTGGGAAGCGTATTCGCTATTTTTAATTGTCGGATTGGTTTTACTCTGTATAGTGGCCGCAGGTATCTGGGGACATATGCACCATTTGTATCACTGGGCCGATGAAGCATCGCTGGCAAGCGACCCTTTATTAGCGGGAAAATCTAGCTTCCTGAATAAGTACTGGTACACTTTCGGAACCATCATTATTGTTGGAACCTGGTATGGCTTCTCTCGGAAGTTACGTAGCCTTTCCTTAGCAGAGGATACAGAAGGAGGGTCTGATTTCAGACACCACGATAAGATGCGTGTTGTTTCTGCGATCTTGTTACCTATCGCTGCATTCTCTTCTGCTGCTATGATCTGGCAATGGGTAATGTCAGTAGATGCACACTGGTATTCTACTTTGTTTGCCTGGTATGTTACGGCAAGTTGGTTCGTTTCTTTCTGTGCAGTTACTTTATTGACTTTGATTTACATGAAGCACAAAGGTTACTTCCCGAAAGTAACTGCTGAGCACTTACACGATATTGGAAAGTACATGTTCGGATTTTCTATTTTCTGGACCTACTGCTGGTTCTCTCAGTTTATGTTGATCTGGTATGGAAACGTAGGGGAGGAGACTGGTTATTACCAATTGAGAAGACATCACTATACGGTGTTGTTCTTTGGGAACTTAGTATTAAACTTCGTTTTACCATTCCTCATTCTAATGAGAAACAGCACGAAGCGTAAATATGGAACATTGGTGTTCACTTCTATTCTTTGTTTGTTTGGACACTGGTGGGATTTCTTCTACTTAATTAAGCCATCTGTGGTAACTAATTACGGTCATACAGCAGGAGGACATGGAGATGCACACGGAGACGCAGGTGGACATGGTCATGATGCAGCAGGTCACGGTCACGATGCAGCTCATGATGCTGGACACGCAGTAGCAGGTCATGGAGAGCATGTGGTAGATACTTTTGGATCAGGATTTTTCTTACCTGGTTTGTTGGAGTTGGGTGCTTTCTTAGGTTTCCTTGCATTGTTTGCATACGTGGCATTTCACCACATGTCAAAGGCGCCATTGGAGCCAAAGAACGATCCTTATTTGGCAGAAAGTTTACACCATCACGTGTAAGAAAGGAGATAAAATTAAACAAGAATTTAAGGCTTAGTAAATAGTTGCCTTTTTTCTATATAAATAAAAACTCAAAGGCGGTTAAACCGTTTAACTTTTAGAATAATTTCTTTGACAAAAGACGAGGGTTTCGTCAAAGAATCATAAAAAATTACTGATGACAGGAATAATGATTTTACTGTGTTTGATACTCATCGTCATTGTCGTAGTACAAGTGGGAAAAGTATCAGAATTAGCTGGTGGAATTCGTGGAGAAGAAGCGATGCAGGCTAGTCGAAATGCATTCAATGCTAAGATGTCCATGGTGTTTGTGGTTCTTTTTCTAATCGGATGTGTATGGTCTTCTATTTACTATGCACCTAGTATATTATGGTACGGACCGCATATGTCTGCTTCTGAGCATGGAAATATTTTAGATTCACTATTCAATACAACTTTGTTCTTTACAGGAATTGTATTTGTAATCACCCACGTTCTTTTGTTTTACTTCGCCTACAAGTACAGCGGTAAGGAAAATCGTAGAGCAAAGTTTTTGGCACATGATACTAAATTAGAAATCATTTGGACCGTAATTCCTGCTGTTACCATGTGTTACTTGGTTATTCAAGGATTGGTGGCTTGGAACACGGTTATGACAGATACAGATGAATATTATGTAGAACTCGAAGCAACTGGTCAACAATTTGCTTGGATCATGAGGTACCCTGGAGCAGATAATGTATTAGGGACTAAAAACTTCCGAAACATCGGCCCTACAAACGAACTTGGGATGGATTGGTCAGATGTGAAATCTCACGATGATGTGATTTCTTCCGGAGGTGGTGAAATCATAAAAGTACCACTCGGGAAAGAAGTACGGGTGCGTATCACGGCAAAAGATGTATTGCATAATTTTGATTTACCACACTTCCGTGTAAAAATGGATGCAATTCCTGGTCTTCCGACTTTCTTTAAGTTTACCCCGGCGGTAACTACAGAAGAATATCGAAATAATCTGGGTGTTCTAAATGAAGATGGAACTCCAATGTATCCGGAATGGCACCTTCCTGCAGATAAAGAAGATCCAGATGGTCCTAAGCGTTGGGAAGCATTCAATTATGAATTGGCTTGCGCTGAACTATGCGGAAAAGGCCACTACAGTATGCGTCGTTACTTAGAGGTTGTTCCAGAGGAAGAATGGTTGCAATGGATGTCGGAGCAAAATTCTTACTACATGTCGAATGTTAGAAACACCGATGAAGATCCTTATAAAGGACAACTCATTGATGCAGATCTTAAGGATCGTTCAAAGGCGTTCCGTAGCCGTTTAGCAGAAGCTTTGGCAAAAGAAAATGCTGCTGACCGTATTTTACGTTTCGATTATGTGAATTTTAAAACTGGATCTGCAGATCTGACCGATGATTCTGTTTATGAACTAGGTGATTTGGTTAGTGCAATGGCTAAAAACCCAGGGATGACAATTGAAGTTGCTGGTCATACAGATAATACTGGTGACGTAGCAGCTAACTTAGTATTATCAAATGATCGAGCACAATCTGTTTACAATTTTCTATTGAATAAAGGGGTTAGTGCTAGCCGAATGACAGCAGCGGGCTATGGAGATACAGTACCAGTAGATGCTGGGGCTGATAACAACACTCCAGAAAATAGAAAGAATAATAGAAGAACAGAATTCAAGATTCTAACAAAGTAATTACGCCGTTAGGAGATTCTGTTCATAAAATATAAATAGTTCAATCAAAAATTTTAAGACATGGTTAAGAATGTAATTCAATACGACGAGGACCTTCTGATTGACGAACAAGGTTTCGACGATCATTTTCATGAGCACCACCATGGAGATAAGTACCAATCAGGTTTTATTACTAAGTACATCTTCAGTCAGGATCATAAAATGATTGCCAAACAGTTCCTGATCACAGGTATGATTTGGGCTTTAATTGGAGCGGCGATGTCCATCGTTTTCCGTCTTCAACTTGGCTTTCCTGAAGAAAATATGGCTTGGATAAAACCATTGTTAGGTAAGTGGATTGTAGTTAACGACGCTGGAATAGGTACACTTGATCCACAGTTCTATTATGCATTGGTAACAATGCACGGAACCATACTGGTTTTCTTTGTTTTGACGGCCGGGCTCTCTGGTACCTTTAGTAACTTGCTTATTCCATTGCAATTAGGAGCGCGAGATATGGCATCACCGATGTTGAATATGTTCTCTTACTGGTTCTTCTTCCTAGCTGGAACAATTATGTTTGCTTCTCTTTTCCTAAGTACCGGCCCCTTTGCAGGTGGTTGGACCGCTTATCCGCCACTCTCGGCCTTACCGCAGGCCTCCTCCGGATCAGGAGCGGGAATGACGATGTGGACGATGAGTTTGGTATTCTTTGTAGTATCCGTTCTTTTGGGTGGGGTAAATTACATTACAACTGTATTGAACTTGCGTACAAAAGGAATGACGATGTGGAGAATGCCATTGACAATTTGGGCTTTCTTTGTAACGGCTATCTTAGGACTTTTATCTTTCCCGGTTTTAGTATCTGCTTTCTTATTGATGCTTTGCGACCGTGGACTGGGTACCAGTTTTTACTTAAGTGAAATTTATGTTGGTGGACAAGCTTTGGACCACGTAGGTGGTAGCCCAATCTTGTATCAGCATTTATTCTGGTTCTTAGGTCACCCTGAAGTATATATTATTATACTTCCTGCGATGGGTCTTGTATCAGAGGTTTTGGCAGTACACTGTCGTAAACCAATCTTTGGATATCGTGCGATGGTTTACTCTATTTTGGCCATTGGATTTCTATCCTTTATCGTATGGGCGCACCACATGTTTATGTCTGGTGTGAATCCATTTATCTCGAACTTCTTTGTAGTCTTTACATTGATTATTGCAGTACCATCTGCAGTAAAAG
>CAZDTI010000043.1:0-27798 GCA_964508085.1 uncultured Saprospiraceae bacterium
GGAGTCTTGCTTATTTTTCTAGCCATTATTCTCTCCAGACCTATTACTACCTTCGTACATGAATTGGGGCATGCCATTCCTTCTTTATTATTTACAAAAGGCCCCGTTGTTATTTATGTTGGTTCTTATGGAGACATTTCGAACAGCACAACTACAACATTTGGAAGACTGAGTATTATTTTCAAGTTCAAGTTGACCGATTTGCAATTGGGCTTGTGTCGGCATCAATCAGCGACAAAGCTTTGGCAGAGTTTGCTAATCATTTTAGGCGGTCCAGTATTTTCTCTTTTACTGGGATTACTCTTTGCTCAATTGCTACCAATATTCAAAGACTCACAATACATTGCTTTCGCTATTGGCATATTTCTAACTTCGGGTATTTGGGATTTCCTGGTCAATATCATTCCGGACAAAAGCCCTATGCAGCTCCATGATGGCCATATGGTACACAATGATGGCGCTCAATTTTTGCAAGTATTGAAAAGTCGAAACTATCCGGATGCTTATTTTGAAGGAATGCAATTATTGGATGCAGGTAAGAAAACAGAAGCAGTTGATAAGCTAAAACAGGCCATTGAAGAGGGCGTACACGAATTGCATTTGTATCAACTCGTCATGGCTATCTTCAAAGAAGGAAAACAGAAGCAGAAGAGTATTGAGTTCCATGCAGATTATGGACATCACTTTAAACTGGCTTCTTCTGATTACACGATAATGGGGGAACTATTCGAAGAGGAGGGCTTCTTTATGAAAGCAGTGGCGCAATATAACAAAGCCATTGAATTGGATTATAAAAATACTTTAGCCCTGTCGCTTCGCGGTAAATTATTGTTAGAGATGGGACATCATGAACGTGGGAAAGCAGATTTACATAAAGTGGAGATAATGGAAGGACGCGCTAGCGTTCGGAAAAATTAAGCATCCCGTCAGCTAATGAAAAATCTTTGCCACCATCTTCGTTTATCATTGTTGCATGAATAGTTACCGTAAAAGTGCTCCCTTTGCCAACCTCACTTTCTACTGTTATTTTTTCCCCATTATTATCCAGCATTTTTTTACAGAATGCCAGTCCCATTCCGGACCCAGTGTATTCAGAGCGATTATTTAATCGAACAAACATTCCAAATATCTTGTCTTGATAATCCTTTGGAATTCCAATACCATTATCCGAAACGATAAGATTCAAGTGTGTTTCTGTTCGCTCTGCAGAAATTCGAACAGTAGGTTGTTCACTCTTATTATATTTGATTCCGTTCTCTATTAAATTCTTCAAAACAACTTTTATCAAATAGGGATTACAGTATACCTTTGGAAGTTTTTCGCAATAAACAACTGCATTTTTGAGAGACATCATTGATTGTAACAATTCAGTTACACTCTTTACTTCATTATTAATATCAACGAATTTATTTTCGCTTACTTTTTTCCCCTCTAATTGAGAATAAGCCAGGATATTGTCTACAAGATCCACCATTTGGTAGTTACTTTTTTCGACAAAAGTCATGTATTCATTCAACGATTCAAAATCGTTTTCCTGCAACCTCTTTTTCATGAGTGAAATAAAACCACCTGTATTTCGCAAAGGCTCTTTCAGGTCATGGGAAGCAATAAAGGCAAATCTTTTCAGTTCCTCATTTGACTGTTGAAGTTCGGTGTTTGACGCTTTGAGTGCCTCTGTACGAAGTGCAACGGTCCCTTCTAAATCGTTGTTCATTCGTTCCAATTTTTTTCGAGCTCGATACAACAATATAGAAAAGCCACCAAACATCATTAAGCCAACAATGCTAATTCGAGCAAGCCATGTTCTATGGTGGAGCGCAGCCTCTTGAATTTCTTTATCATTTTTCAACAGCGCATTTTCTGCTTCTTTTTCTTTCGTTTGATGTTTAATTTCTATTTCTGCTATCGCCGCATCTCTACTCGCTTCATGTAAGCTATCTTGCAATACACTGTATTCTTTTTGCCAGTACAATGCCTCTTTATAATTCCCCAAACCTTCATGGGCCTTTGACATATTTTCTTTAAACGAGGAAACCAAATTAGTAAAATTAGACTTCATCACTTCCTCTCGTATTTGCTCAGATTCAAAAAGAGCTTGCTTATATTTCTTCAATTCGAGCAAAGACTTCACCTTTACATCTAAAATATCCGGACGTAATTCGTTGTAACCAATTTTCTCACAAAATGCAAGAGCATTGTTACATTCTTTTAAAGCATGAACATATTTTTTTTGAGCAAAGAAAACACCTACTACATTCATATGGATAAATGCAATTAGTCTTTGATTTCTTATCTGTGATTTCAGATCCAATGCTTTTTTATAATAAGCTATCGCTTTTTCATATTCTTCCATTCCTTCATAAGCAACGCCTATGTTCATGTTCCCCATTGCTATATCTTCCCATTTATCTGCTCCTTCATATCCTTCATTCAAGGCAATAAATTTCTCAAAATATTGAATCGCTTGTTCACTTCGTCCAAGTATCCCGCTAATCATCCCCAAGTTATTCAAGGAGGCTTTATAAGCAGCTCGATTGTTTGCTTGCTGTGACCAATCATGTGCATTCTGAAAATGACGAACAGCTACTTCATTATCGTTTTGCTCCCAATAAGCCGTTCCTATAGCATTGCTGGATATGCCCATAGAAAAAGTATCTCTAATCTGTTTTGAAAAATTTAAGGCCTCAGCAAAAGATTGAAAACATTTATCAAGGTCTCTATTTTCCATATGCCTGTACCCAATATCGATAAGCGCCTCTACTTGTTTTCGGTTCCAGTTATTTTTCTTTGCAATATCATAAGATTTCTGGCTGTAGTATAAACTAGTATCCGCACTAATCGGAGTATATAATTTACCTAAGGTTAAATAAACTTCCATCTTAATCGTATCCGTACTCGTTTCGACCAATGAGGACTGAAGACTGTCTATTTCTCCATATTGCGCATTGGCAAATACAAAAGAACATAGGAATAAAAAAAGATATATATATCTCACTTTCTTATAATTTAATAACGTTTGGGGTTTGTTGACATTCATTTAGTTGGTCTGGTCTTTACGAGTTCAAGGTATTTCCCTTGTGATAACTCACTGACTACAACCATTCTTTCGATTATTCTATAACAGAATACCAGGCCAATTCCAGAACCTGTATATTTGGTCTTACCCAAGTAAGACATACGATTTATAGCCTTATTTGTTAGAAAAATGCCCCTGAATTCCAGTTGAAAAGGTCAAAATTCAGCAAAAAACAGCCATGATGGGGGAAATCATAGTTTTTGGTCATAATCTAACAACCACATAATAGGCTAAGATAGAGCCAAAATTATGCTTTGGTCTATATTTAAAGCCTTTCAGTGCGTGGTCAAATGGAAGTTTAATTTAAAAGAGAGCCTAGGAGAGGGTATAAATACCAACAAAGGAGAGGAACGCTAAGCATTAAAGGCACCTAATGCAATACAGTTATTCGTGTTATGTAATTGGTAATGTAAACGATATGGGGAAAGGACTAACTATGAAGAGGAGTCATGCGAATCAGAACGGAAAATCCTTTTATGGTAGGATTAATGACATCATTCACATGACTCCTATATTCTTCAATCTACTTCTTCTTTTCTTCTGGCTTAAATTCAATTTTATCTTTTGTACGTACCTCATACCCTCCATCAGAATTAATCAAAGTCCCCTGGTCTTTACGTTCTAGATCAAGATCCAGCTTTGTAATAATCAATTCATTGTCTTGCATCGCAGGTAACCAAACATTCTTTGTTTTAGCATCATAATAAAAATCCGCAGGACCGCCAATAAGGCCGTGTAGCACCGGACGAACCTCTTCAGTCACTAAATCGTAGAAGGTCAAATTCCCTCCTTTTTCAAAATCCTGCCAATCAGAAACCAGTACCATATCGTCAGCTACTTGGTGGATACCATCAAGGAAACCATTGAATGTACCAATCGTTTTTTGCTTTAATTTATCTCCTTTCAATGGGCAAACCCCCACCATTCCAATAGGAGAGCCGTCTACGCCAAAGCTATTGATCATCAATCGGTCTTTCTTCTTATCGTATTCCAATCCATTCACTCCGGTCAAGTCACTGTAGATATCCAACATCTCATAACTTCCTTTTCCTTTCAAACTCACTTCATAAATATAACCAACATCAGTGGCCGAAACGAAAAGCGTATTATTGTCTTTTACAGCGAGGTCGTTTAGAAAGACCGTTCGTGTCTCGGAAAAATCCAATTCAAAAACCTTTTCTTTAGTCTTTATTTTGTAGCCTCGGATTTTATCGACATCCGCCACATATAACACTCCTTTTACAATAGCCATTCCTTTTGGAGCATGAAGGTCATCGCCTGCGATCCATTTTAGTTCGAGTACTTTACCTGATGCATCTAATTTGGAAATAAAACCATCTGCATCTTTTGCAGAAGGCGCCAACTTTGCACCAACATTAGAGACATAGAAAAAGGTACCATCCGTAGCTACGGATTCTGGGGCTTGAAATCCAGTGACAATTTTATCGTACTTTGAGCGATTCTCTATCTTCAATTTTTGGCGGGCAGTCAGATTTGCCTGTTCTTCTTTCGCTTTTTCTGCGGCTGCTTTTTCCTGCGCTGCTTTTTTAGCGGCAGCCTCGTCTACTTTTTGCGAGTTGTCCGAAGCACAAGCAAATATTGTACAAAGGAAAAGCAGGCTCAGAAAATAATTTATTTTTTTCATATTGAGTTGATTAATTTTAATAACAAGTTGAGCAAAGATAATATTTTTGATTCTTTAATGCTGTTTCTATTTTGGTAAATAACGATTTAAACCAGTTGCCATTTTGAGGCTTTAAAAACAGAATCACTGATGTGTTTATTCTTACGAACACTGAACCCTTTGCAAATGGTAATGCGTCTCCTGTCATCTTGAGCGAGCATAGCGAATCGAATCCTGTCATCCTGAGTGAGCGTAGCGAATCGAATCCTGTCATCTTGAGCGAGCATAGCGAGTCGAAAGATCAGGAGGTGCGTCCCCTTTTATATTTTGAGCGAGGTACGAGTCGAAAAATCTTACTCATTGGCTAGGAGTTAGATTTCTCGATTCCGCTGCGCTTCACTCGAAATAGAAGAGGTGTTTCAGCCGTTATCCTTCGACTCGCTCCTAAGGTCGCTCGCTCAGGATGACAGCGGTACGATAAAAGCTAATTAGTTACTATTTGGCAATCAGAACATTGTTATCAGGTTCATCAGCAACTAGCCAGTTGTCATTCCGAGCGAGCGAGCTTAGGAGCGAGTCGAGGAATCACAACTGGGTTAAAATTGTACGATCAGTAATTTTACGGTCTTCGGCCAACATAAAGGCTTTACTCATTATAATGGACAACATCTGATCTCCTTCAAAAGGCAGAAAAACTTTATTTCCTTTTTCCTCCTTTCGATTTGGAACAATACAAAGATATTGGTCATTCGGCTCCATCAGTATATTTCCAGAACCGATGTGAATCTTATAGGTCCTCAGATCGCCACGAACCACCAAGTATTTTCCGCTAAAGGAACAGCGATTTGCAATTTTCAAACGAGGTACAAGGTTTTCCAAAACAGTCTTTCGCATTTTAGAAGACTCTGTCAAGTCTGCGAAGGAATAATCGCGCCAATAATTATCATAATCGTCATTTCCTCCATCCTGCCAATTTGGATCGTTTCCGATACTCGTCACTCCCACAAATAAATCCACATCCCTCATCACTTCTGAAAAAACGATTGCGGGAACATCTACCATTTCCATTTGCTCAAAATCTTGATAGAAACGCACCTGGTCAGTGAAGACGTGAGGAAAAACCCCAGAGGGCAATGTCTCACTATCCCAATCCCGATCTACCCAATATTCAGCACGAATTTCCCATTTTGGTAAATGTATTGTTGGGATCGACTCAGAATCCCACATACCAAGCAAGGTAAATTGCCAGCCACGCACCTTGCACAATGCGGCAAACTGGTGTTGTCGTAAAATATGCGCTGCAAAACGATTGGAATAATCCTCTGTCGCGATCTCTGCATCGGTTACCAAATAAATCTCCCGAAAGGCTTGTTTAAATGGTTGCTGTATTTCATGGTTCGCCAACCAAGTTCTCCAAGCCAAAATGTAATCTGAAGAAAAACCAATGGGGTGCCATAACCGAACCGTGCAGCCCGCTCCTATCCAATCTACAACTTCATTTTCTGCATTCTTCCAATTCCCTTGATAAAAAATAGCTGTGGTTTTTCGATCTCCTTTTGAAAAATGCCAAATCAATTTCTTTGAAAGCACCTGCAATAAAGGGTGATCGATATATAGTGGATACCAAGTCTCATAATCCCATTTTCTTTCTTTCAGATAGAACTGTTCAATACGATTTCGTTGGATGGGAAGATAGCTTTTGAGCTCTTTCGCTGTTTTCCGGATGGATGTAAGTTCTATGCTATGTAACTCCTTCAGAGCAGCAGGAATTGTCTTCAAGGTAGCACCTGCCTTTCGGCAAATGATGGAAACTTTGTTTACCGTCTCCACCTGTAATCGAAGGGCATAGGGTTTTAGTAAAAGTGAAATACCTCCTTGTTCATCTAAACCAACGTCAGAAACAACCATCTCTTCGAGTTCATCTGGTGTCTTTCCTTCTTTTGCTGCAATTGCGGTTGTATACTTACTAATTTGCTTTCTAACGGAAGGATAATTAATTTTCATCCTGAATTTGGTCAATTTCGCGATACCCGATTGAAACGGTAGCAGGGAAAAAGCATACAAGCAAGCATTCCCTAACTTCGCAGACAAAGCGCCATGTCCCGGTATCTTTTTGAAACACCATAAACCCAATACTTCTAAGTCTTCATTCAGTGATTCTTCATCCATTAATCCCGCCATCCAGATAAATCCCTTTAGCATTTCCTGAAAACGATCATTTAGAAAATGAATATCACCACGTTCTTTCCTCAATAGATGTGCCTCTTGAATCAGCTCCACTAGTTGATGGAAGCTACCGCCTAACAATAACACTACTTCATCAACAGGAATCTTCGGCAAGACCTCAGCAGATTCTCTCAACCATTTTTTATTAGGTTTGGCTGTTTTCTTTTTGAGGCACAAATCCAGGAAAGTACGCCAATCGCGATTGTCGCCTTTTTCGTTGTAGAAATCAACGAGGTTGTTTTGAAAGGATTCTATGGATTGTTTGTTGGATTGCAAAAGAGAGATTATAAAAAATATACAATGTGAAACCATTGCATATTAAGAGAATTGAGGTTCTTTTATTTTTTTCAAGTTAGAGGGCATTTGGAGTTGAGGTCGCGGTTGCACTTGAGGTTGAAAATCACCCACCAACCAATGGTGTCAAACGCACAAAGCTCACCTTTGTATCGTCTCCTATTATAATCGGCTCTTCCAAATCACCAATTTGATAATTATCGACCAACATAAAAAACCCATTCTTTTGGTAGGCATCCAAGGCGATGTAATATTGTTTCTCGGCATCTATATCCCGAGCTTTTTTTAGGCGATATCCATTAAGAACCCGCTCTGCTTCTTCGGGTTGAACAAGACCATTGAAAATACCGAGCTTTTTCTTGTTATACGCTTCCACTTCAGCATAGACCCGAGCACGAATCAACTCTTGCACCGTAATCGTTTCTGACTCCACCTCTAATATCAACTGGTGCAACAGCTTACCAGTCATGGATTCATCTTGAATGGTTAATTTCATGGTGTCATTTTTTTTGTAAATGTAAGAAACAAGATTTACTAAATTATGAAAATTTAGCAAATCCTCTTGGTGATATACCTTTTTAACCTCAATCGCTACACTGAAAACCACAGTGATTGGATTAGTAAATCTCTAAGACCTGCCCGTAAGCATTCAGGCGGGTTTACTAAATCTCGATTTCAAACATCTTCAAACCCACAATTAAGTAAAAACCACGGCGTTATTCCTAAGGCTTTGACATAGAGATCAGAGCAAAAAGCGTACTTTTGAAACTCAAATTTGCGGTTCGACCGCGAAACGCTTCCATCGAACAAACAGATTTATGAAAAATTTAACAACAATACTTCTTCTTGCTTTATCGCCACTTTTTTTATTTGCTCAAGAAGAGGAAGATTATAACTTAAAATACGAAGACTATGTCTATGTGGATAATATTCGTTCTGTGAAACTCATTGCGAATGGATATGTACAAAACTACCCATTTATACCATTGAATACAGATATCAACGGCTCCTTTAATTCCTCACTTGTTTTAAGCTTTGATGAAATCGGGGAAGACGTGACAGATTATGTTTACACCCTTGTTCATTGTGATTCGGACTGGAAACCCAGTAATATTTCTGAAGTCGATTATATGGATGGCTTCAATGAAGATGACATAGACAACTATGATTTTTCTTTTAATACGACAGCCAATTTCACCAATTATCAAGTCGCACTTCCCAACTCGGATATGCGATGGACATTAACGGGAAATTACCTCTTAAAGGTTTATGACAATACAGATGATCGCTTCCTTGTCATCACCCGCCGCTTTGTAGTTTATGACCCAAGAGTCTCTGTACAGGGAAGAATGCAACGAACAGCAATGGTTAGTAAAAGCAGAACACATCAGGAACTCGATTTCACCATAAATCATGAAGACTTCCCTCTAAGAAATCCACAATCTGATATTAAAGTAGTTGTTTTACAAAATGGAAGATGGGACTCTGCTTTAGAGTTCGATAGAGCTATGTTTGTTAAACCAAATGAACTAATATATGATTATCAAAACAAAATCGTTTTTCCAGCGGGTAGAGAATTTCGACAAGCGGACCTACAAACTTTTAAATATAACACCAATTCTATCGCAGAGATTCGAGAAACCAAAGACCGTTACGACATAACACTTACTACTGACATATCACGCTCTAACATGGCTTATCTTTTTGATAATGATTTAAATGGAAAGTATGTCATCCGGTCATTAGACGAACGTGACGGAGACCTCCGTGCGGAGTACGGCTACGTATTGTTTACTTTAGAAGAAAGTCCTCCTTTCAGCAATCAAGATGTTTATCTTTTTGGAGAGTTAACAGATTGGAAAATCGATGAACGTTATAAGATGATTTACAATCCTTTAATCAATTCATATGTTAACCAACTTTTTCTAAAACAAGGTTTTTACAATTACCTGTATGCTCTTGTCGATAGAGAAACAAAGGAGGTAGACTTGGACGAACTGGAAGGCAACTGGCATGAAACAGAAAACGATTATACAGTTTTGGTTTACTATAAACCTTTTGGTGCACGGTATGAGCAAGTCATTGCAGTGGAAAACTTTAACTCTTTGCGCTAACAAAAAAAGAGCGCACTTTCGCACGCTCTTTTCTTTATACTGTATTCTTAAAAACATCAATTTCATTTTTAGTGCCTTCGATCAATCCGTTCTGGGCCATGATCGAAATACTGAACGTTTACATCTTCGTCCATTTTAAGAATCTTCACCTCTGTTCTACGATTGTATTGGTGTTCTCCTTCTGAACATTCGATCCCATCTTCACAACCATTTCTAAGGTTCGATTCTCCATAACCAACTGCCGTAATTCGACTAGCGGAAATGCCTCTACCAACCAAGTACTCTTTAGCGGAAAGCGCCCGCTTTGAAGACAATTCCTGATTGTACTCTGCAGTTCCTCTGGAGTCTGTGTGTGCGCTAAGCTCGATCTCCATGGATTTGTACTTCAACATCAACCCTCGCAATTCATCCAATTCTACATCTGCCCCTTTTCTGATGTATGATTTATTAAAATCATAATAAATATTTTCCAGCACGATGGTTGAACCGGCCGAAATACCATTATTACCTTTTATTGGGCGAAGCATCAAATCAGCGTTTAAGGCATTATCCAATACGACACCTGAAAGGGTCTTTGTCCCATTCTCATATCGCTCCTTAATAGCTGTAACAACATAATCACATCCAGCCGGCAAACAATAATTAAATCGTCCTTGTCTGTCTGTCAAAATCACTTCCTCAGATTTGTCACATATATTTAATACTTTAATTACAGAGCCAGAAAGCACCTCTCCCGTCACCTCATCTTTTACCGTTCCAGAGAAAGTGGTACAATTGACTTTGCCCATTGGCACTTCGATCATTGCATCTCCGACGTTACCGACAGTTGAGTACACCACTTCTTTGCTTGTATAGCCATCTTTAGAAACGAGTAATAGATATTTTCTTTCGCCCATAAATTCATAAGCCGCCTGCCCTTCACCATCCGTCGTTTTATCCGCCTTTCCTAAAGTACCTGCGTCCTTTCTGACTAATTTGAAAACTAATTCACCCGTTCCTTCATTTGACGGCAATAGTACTGCCTCGTATAAGTTATTACCAGAACCGATAAAACCTTCAGAAGTTCGTTCAAAAATTCTAACCTCGGCTCCCTCAATCATCTCTGAACTCTCCACATCATATACTTTGATCAACGAAGAAATAATGGCTGGCTTGGTCGAACCTGACACTCCATCAAAAGCTTCAAAAAGATATATATCATCTTTGCCTTCTCCCCCTTTACGGTCAGAGGCAAAGTAACCTTTGGTACCTTCCGGATTAAGAATGAATCCTAAATCATCATTCCTTGAGTTAAAAGGTTTACCCATATGAGTGACTTCCGAAAGATTGTCACCAACTCCTACCATAAACAAATCAAGCCCTCCCATTCCTTCATGTCCATTAGAAGAAAAGAAAAGGTTGCCACTACTATGAATAAAAGGGAAAACTTCGTTTTTTGTCGAATTCACTTCAGCACCGAGGTTGATCGGTTTGGACCAACTCTCTGCCTGCCTTTCTACATACCATAAATCAAAACCACCTTGTCCTCCGGGCATGTCTGAAGCGAAATATAATTGTTTTCCATTTGCTGAAAGCGTCGGATGACAAACAGAGTATTCATCACTATTGAAAGGAAGCTCTGTTACCGTTTGCCAATCTCTTGGCCCCTTTTCTGCTGCATAAATTTTTAGGCGGGTAACGCCTTTATCATCTGCTTTGCGAACGCCTTTTTTGAGATTATTTCTAGTAAAGTAAATCACGTTACCATCACGACTAAAAGTCACCGGCCCTTCATGAAGATGAGAATTCACTTCTAAAGAAAACTGTCGTGGCTCCAATGGCAAACCATTTCCATCTAAATCGCAATAGAATAATTCAAAGTAAGTTTCATTTATCTTTTTGTCCCGTTCTCCCTGACTACGTCGGGAAGTAGCATAGACTAATCCATTCTGATAAAAGGCAGGAGAAAACTCCAAATGACTTGTATTTATCATTTTGGTGTTTTTGACCACTACTGTCCCTCCTTTTTCATAAAGCTTGTTGGAAGCTTTTGTCTTAGAGGTTTGCTGTGCTTCTGCAGTATTTGCAAATAAACAGACACAAAGAGACAAAAGTATCGTCCATTTTAGATCTAAACCTTTCATATTTTTTCTATTTAAAACGGCATTCTAAACCGAGAGTTAGTATATATTGATTCCTAACGATTTAGTCTTTTTAAAAATTGTCAAACGACATTTACAACTTTAACATCAAACCTGTCCGCACCCATTGGCGGAGCGCTCCGTTTTTTGCAAGCTTCTCGCGCATTAAGGGATTTGAAGTTGAGGTTGAGTAATCACGAACCAATGCTCCTCCCCTCTATTAAAAGAACCTCGGATTAATAATGTCTTCTCCTTCCGAATTTCCAAAACAATAACGTAATACCAATTCCAAACTACCACTATTATACTCTTTCAATTCAGAAAGTGTAATATCATAAGACACTCCTAACAAAATATGTGGCGTCAAGTGAGCAGAAAGCAATAGATCTATTGATTCTCCAAAACCATCTTTTCCACCTCCAGCACGATAAGTCAAACCAGCCGTGTATTTATTGTTAAAAATAAGACTAGCATTTAAATCCATATCAAAAGGAGAGTTATCCGCATATTTCAAGAGCATCTGTGGTTGGAATTTTACACTTTCGCTTAAATTGAAAATCACTCCTACCATCCCATAAAGGTGAACAGCTTCTTTACCTTGAGCAATTCCATCCTGACTATTGAAATCGATATTATTTAACAATATTCTTGGTGCTGAAACACCGAAGTAAAACTTATCAGAAGAGTAATACATACCTGCACCAAAGTTTGGCAAGTACTTATTTTGCTCTCCAACAGGAATACTTCCGTCTGTACCAATTGGTTGTGTAGCCAATAAACGGCTGTCGCCATAATCATTACCAATGTAACGAACAGAACCTTGAACTCCAAGACTCATTGTTCCTCGGCCAAGTGGAATTCGATAGGAGTAAACCCCATCCATTGTCCAACGATCTGTAATTCCAATAGTGTTTCTAACTAAGTTCATCCCTACCCCTACTCTTTTGTTAAGCAAAGGCATGTCAAAGCTAAGTCCCATTGTTTTTGGCGCCCCTTCCAAGCCGATCCATTGATTACGATAAAAACCTGTTAGGCAAGCAGACTCATGACTCCCGGCATAACCTGGATTGATGCTGAGTTTGTTGTAAACAAATTGGGTATATTGCTGCTCTTGCTGAGCGAATGTAGTTAATGCAATAAGCGAGAAAACGAGGATAGTAGTTATTTTTTTCATAACATATTTATTTTCAAAACGCATAATAATCGGTTTTATAAACTAATGACTCTTTAATGAATCACTGCAAAATATTTTTGACAGCATCTTTGGCAGATTTCCTATTACAGAACTAATCCATAACAGGGTTTCTGCCAAAGAAGCTTTTATTTATCTTTCTAAGACTACAAATCCGGATTGGACAGCCTCTCCATTACCGAACTCAATTACGTAGAAGTAAGTCCCTACCGGTAAATCTTGTCCGTCATAAGTTCCTTTCCAATTATTGGTATAAGGTGCAGAACGGAATACTTGATCTCCCCACTGGTTGAAAATAGAAACTACATTACCAGGGAAGCGATCTGAAGCCAAACAAGGAATTACGAAGTCATCATTTACGCCATCTTCATTTGGAGTGAAGATCGTGGGAACCGTACATAAGGCATCTTCTCCAACGTTCACTCGAACAGTTGCGGAAGAACATTCGTCCGGACAAGCTTCGCTACAAATTTCATAGGTAAAAGAATCTTCACCTGCATAGACAGAAGTAGAAGTATAGGTAAAGTCCGAGCCCGATGGATTCGTAACAACTCCATACACTGCGTTAGTCAACAATGCAACTGTAAATCCTCCTGGAGCGTCATCATTAACGGTTACATCAATGGTATTCTCTCCAGCAAAACTCACTGATAACTCATCATCCATTGCTGTCGGTGCAGATTCATAATCTATTTCTATAGAGTCCATAGTGATTCCACAAGAACCATTATCTAAGGTCCATACAAAAGTGTATATCCCTGTTGTTAATCCTTCAACAGTGGTTCTTCTATTATTTGGTTCTGAGATGGTAAGACCAGTGCTTGTTGTAGACCAAGTACCTGCCCCAGAGCTTGTTACCAGAGCTTCTAATTCTACTGCACCATTTCCACAATCCGCAAAATCTAAACCTGCATCTGCAACCACATTGCTTTCTTCTATTTCGATATTCAATTCATCGGCATCAAACTCGCCACAACCTAAGTTACTCAAGCTCCAAACAAAGGAATAATTGTTACCTGGCTCCATCCCTGTGACTGTAGTGTTAGGATCAGAAGGGTCCGAAATAATTACACCAAGTGCAGACTGCGCAGGTGCTTGTGTCCACATTCCAGTCACTCCTGTACCAGCGGTTGTTGCCATCAACGTAGCAGAGCTTTGGTTACAAAGGCTCATATCTGTCCCTGCAAAAGCAGATTCAGAATCAGAATCAACATTTACGATCACTTCATCTGAGTCATAATCCATACAGGCGCCGTTGGAGAGTGTCCAAAGGAAAGTGTAGGAGTTACCCGAAACCAAACCACTTAATGGAGTAGTTGGCGAATTTGGATTCACAATAACTACTGCTGGACCTGCTGTTTGCAACCAGTTACCACCACCTATTGTTGGTGCCGTTGCACTTAGCGAAACAGATTGTCCATTACAAACACTCAAATCAGCACCTGCATCCGCTTCATTATTTGGAGCTGTGTTGATTTCTACTGTAGTTGGAATAGAGTTAACAGAACTACATCCATTCAAATTCGTAATAACATAAAAGTCATATAAACCATCAGTTGGGAAATCAGTAAAATCCACAACTGGAGCATTCAAGGAGGTTGTAGGTCCTGCAATCGTGTCTCCTAATTGAGCATTAATCCAAGTATAAGTTGCTCCTGGTATCGCAGTTGCTGGTGTTACAGACAATAACAAAGTAGCACCATTTTCTTTACAAACCGGTCCATTGTTTATAGCAATTGCAGAAGTTGGCGTTTCGTTAACTTCTATCGTTACTGGTACAGAGAAAGTAGAAGGACATCCACTAATAACAACTTGTACTTGATAAGTACCTTCATTGTCTTCAGTCACCCCAATAACTTCTGGATTGTGACCACTTCCATCAAAATTGCCAGGTCCCGTCCATATATATTCTGCTCCTGGAATCAAAGCAGTAGATAATTCTAAGTTTGCCCCTTCACAAAGTGGGAGTGGATTGTTTATCGTAATAACTGGCGTTGGAGGAACTGCTCCTACCTCAACGGTCAGTTCATTTGAAATTAGAGAAGTACAACCATCTACGGTAACCAAAGCGGTATATATTCCACTACTTGCAGAAGTCGCATTTGGTATAGTCAAAGATGGAAGACTAGTCGTAACAGTTCCAAGAGGTGTCATCCAGGTATAAGTTACAGAAGTACCAACATAGGTCAGTGTATTCGTAATCGTAATGGTTCCACCTTCACATAATGCAAGCGTTCCCTCTAATGCAGGAGGCGCTGGCGCATCAGATACGTTTACAACCGTCGTTACAGCGTTAGAAACACAACCTGAAGAATTTGTTACTTCTAATATATAAGAACCATTATCTATAGAAGTTCCATTTGGTAGAATTGGACTTACGTCTGTAGAAAAGACACCTGTTGGTCCAATCCATAAGTAGGTATACGTTCCATCATCTGGAGGGAATACCGTTGGTACCAGCATAATGTCATCTGCTCCTGTTACACATGGTGCTCCCGTATTACTTAATGCCGTAATCGTTGGTGCAGTACTCACTGCTACAGAGGTAGAAGCGGTGTTCGTACATCCTGTAGAAGATTGAACAGTCACGGTATACATTCCAGCGACTGCTGTAGTTATCGGGTTTTGCGAGGCAGAAATAAAACCTGCTGGCCCAGTCCAAGAATATATTGCACCTGGAATACTGTTCACCAGTAAAGACACATCGCCACCTTCACAAATCGGCCCATCGTTAGAGGCGACTACCGTAAGTGTTGGTTCTACAAAAACAGAGACTGGAGATGATGTTTCAGATGTACAACCATTAGTGGTTACGTACAAACTCCAATTCCCCGATTGATCTCCTGTAACGTTAGTCAAAGTCAAACTATTTGTTGCGGTTACAATTTCTGAAAAATCAGGCCCAATCCAAGTGTAACTATTTGCTGTATTATTGTTAGAAATTAAAATCACATTATCTCCTTGACAAGCAACTCCTGCGGTAGAAACAGTAGGCTGTGTTGGTGTTGGGGTAACGTTAACCACTGTGGTTGCAATGTTGGAAGAACAACCATTTGCAGTGATAATCAAATTATAGGTGCCAGAAGCATTCAAACCTGCACCATTAATTACTGGTGGCGTTTGTCCAGACTGGTTGTAGCCATCAGGTCCTGTCCAAGCGTAAGTATACCCTGCTCCGATATCTGGCGTCCCCAAGACGATGTCTTCCCCTTCACAGATATTAATAACTGCATCATTAGTGCTTGCCGTTGGTGACGCTGAAACCGTAATCGTTTCAAAGTCAGAAGGATCCGAAGTACAGCCATCCAATTCAACGACCACGTAGTAAGAAGAAGAACCTGTTGCTAAAGGAGCTGGTATATTGTAAACTGGTAAAGTAGTCGTCGTTAATAAAGTTCCGCCTGGAGCAATACCGCTGTACCAGTTATAAGTTACATTCGTTCCTGAGAAAGACTGCGTTGTTAGCATTATTTCATCGTTGTCACAAAGTACATTGTTGCTTACACTTAGTAAAGGTACATTTGGTGAACTGTTGATAATTACATTAACCACTCCGATGGCGGTACATCCTGTAAGCCCTTCTATCTCTACGGTATAAGGACCAGAATCAGAAGCATCTACCCCCATAATTACTGGGTCTTCCTCAGTAGATATAATGTTACCGTCTGGGTTTCTCCAAACATAAGTATAAAGTGTTCCTCCCGGAGCCCATGGCGCCTCAGCAAACAAGCTCAAGTTGTCATCTCCACAAAGTCCGATTTGATATTCAGGTTCTGGCAATTCCATAGAAACACTAACAATAGTCGTACAAGAATCCAAGTTTCCACTTTCGTCTTCTGCAACTAATGTTACCATGACAACATCTTCGGCCTGTGCACAGGTGAAAACATTTGGCGATACCGTAAAACCTACGATGTCGCAATTCTCATCATAACTATCATCTTCAATTTCATTAAATTCTAAAATATAATCTTCTACACCAGATGGACTAACAAAAATCGTCGTCGGCTCACAAACCGCTACTGGTGGAATCGTATCCAGAACATTGACTACAAAAGAACAAGTTGCTTCATTGTTTCCATTATCATAAACAGTATAAGTCACATCCGTTTGTCCTAAATCAAAACTTACCGTTGGCGCAATGGCTGGTGGTAACATTTCAGTGAGTGGCGTCTCCGTTGCTCCTGTTGTAGAATAGAACAAGTCTGTTGACTGATATTCCATTTCTATGAAAATAGTAGAAATATTATCTGTCTCACCATCATCCGTTCCTGGAGCAAATGGTGCACAGGATGGATTGATACCATCATCTGGCCCGCCAGGAGAAGGTGATCCGAATGTATTGTTAGAAACAGCAGATACAGCAATATTTCCGTCAGCCGCCCACATATTGAAGGTTGCTGTTGGAACTGTGAATACGGCTACCGTTGTTCCAGGTACCGGACAAGCCGCTGGCGTAACAGTAACATTAGCCTGACCTACTTCCGTAGTACCAAGACTGTTTCCATCTTCATCTAGAATAGTGAAATATTCTTCAGGGTCATCAGCATCTCCTGTGATGGTTACGGTGAATGTTGCGGTAGCGCCAACTGCATTTGCAGCTACACCTACGAAGTTAAAATCTTTATCCTCTGCTACATATTCCAAGTAGTTTGGATTGTAGGCAAAAGTCAATAAAGCATCTGCGTTACTACCTGGTTGTGTTTGGGAGTTGATATCAAATGGACAGTTGTCTGTTACCATCGTAGGTATCTCCAATTGAATATCAATATTTCCACAATCGTCTCCTGGTACTAAATAGTAATCTATGTCCGCTGGGCAAGCCAGTACAGGTGCTTCAGTGTCTTCTACTGTTACGGTGAATTCACAGGTTTCTGTATTTCCTGCACAATCAGTTGCGTAGTAAGTTATGTCATTATCTCCTACTAGTAAATTAACTGTAGTTGGTCCTATCGGATCAACAGTCACTAAAGGATCACCATTAATATCGTATTGAAAGACCAAACCATTTGGGTCATTGGCAGCAAAAGAAAGTGTACCTGTTACGGAAGCTCCCGTTCCTGTACCACTTGGGCAAATGTCATTGATGGCAAAGACGCTAGGTTGGCCCGCTGGGATATTTGGCACTAGCGTAATGTTGACTTCCCCATCACTTGCCCAAACATTATAAGTTGCAGCCGGAATCATCAACGTAGTTGTCACATTTCCACATTGTGAAGGCGTAGGATCAGAAGTACCTAACAATGATCCGTCATCTCCAAAGATGTTAAAGAACTCGGTAGGTTCTTCTCCATCCAACATCGTGAAATCCAAATCAAGGGTAACCATTCCGCTCGCTAAAATCGGAGCAGCTGGTAAACCAGTAAAATCTATCACTACTGTATTTACAATGGCATCATCATCGCCGGGAGTATTAGAAGAAATAGCTTCTGTTTCCGGAAAAGTATACATCAGCATTGCATTACAACCATCAGAGATAATTGGAGCAGGTAGTACATAAGTAGCGAAGCATTCTCCCGGATCAGTTACAACATTGTCATCAGATGGGCAGTATTCAAAATCCGGTGCATCTGTATCAATAATATTGAACGTAGCTGTAGAAACATTTGCAATATCACATTCATCGTGGACAACGAAGTCTACGGTTTCTGAACGGTAAATCCCAGGTGTTGGAGAAGGACAGGTCGAGGAAGTCAACCCACCAGGAGCCGTTGCACCAGGCCAGGTTAATGGATCATCAATATCATATGAACCAGGTACAGCTGCAAACCATTCTAGGTCATCTTCATCTGTACATAAATCTTCCGCAGTTGCATTTCCATAAGCGGCTACCCAGTTTATAAAACTATCTTGAGCTGCTGTTTCTGAGGTACATTCCAAGTTTACGTTAACAGCTTCCATCGTAAATTCAGGGCGCAAGGTATCTTGTACCGTTATCATTTGAATTTGACTCATCGCCATATTTCCACAGGCATCTTCTACCATCCAGGTACGCTCAATCAACAATTCATTTGGACAAGATCCAGGTGGATTTGTAACCACATCAATGTAATTTACAGTAGGATTATTATCACAAACATCCAGAACATCAATAGGGTTACCTGTGCTAGCTGGTAACTGACTTACATGACAATCTATTGTTGTATCTGCAGGTGCGGTAAATGTTGGATTAGATACGTCTTGAACCGTGATGACTTGCGTATAAGTTTCTGCATTTCCACAGACATCAGTCACTGTCCAAGTTCTTGTAAGTGTGTAATTATAAAAATCACAATCATCAGCATCGTTTCCTTGTGTACTTACTTCCCCAAATACAACTCCGTCATTAATATTGACATCACAGTTATCATTCGCGGTATAGTCTGTTCCTAAAGCAGGTGTCCCAGGAAGCATATCACAACTCACTGTCATATCAGCAGGAATTCCAGCGAGGAATGGCTTTGTTGTGTCTTGCACAATGAGCACTTGAGCAATCGTAGAAGTATTCCCACAATCATCCGTTCCAGTCCAGGTTCTTATCCTTACAAAGTTGTACAAGCAAGATATTTGAGCTTGAACAGAATCTACGGTAATCACTACATTAGCAGCGCCACAATTGTCTGCTGCTACGATATTCGGAAAACCAGGAATTGCGGCATCACAATCTAAAGTAAGCGTATCATTCGCAGCGGTAGTTCCAGTCAATACAGGGTCTGTTGTATCTGTAATGGTGAATGTAGCCATTGTAACAGAAGTGTTATCACAAGAGTCTCTCACCGTAAACATGACTTCAACATTCCAATCGCAATCATTAGCTACGATCTGAGGATAGTTGGCCATGTCTCCAAAAGCGATATTAGCATCTACTACACCTACAGAGGTCGTATAAGAAATTTCACTCCACTCTACGTCTGAACAAACATCAGAAGCTGTTGCTCCTCCAAATGCATTGATCCAATTGTTTAATACCATTTGGTCATTACCACCTCCGCATTCTTCCATTATACTTGTTGCAGTCGGACTAATAGTAGGCGAACCATTATCTTCTACAATATAAGACGCCGTTGTGGTAGCTGATAACCCACATTGATCTGTTACTGTAAATTCTACTGTTCGGGTACTCTCGTCAAAACAAGGACCAGGAACATCCGAAATGATATTTGTTGTCCAGTGTGGAGAGGTTGTGCTATTGTCAATATCTGTACAAGCATCTGTTGCTATAGCACCTCCACGAGTTTCTAACCAACTTGCAAAAGTAATCGAAGGATTATCACATTCTACAATAACCTGTGAAGCTAAAGTAGTAATAGTAGGAGCCACTGTATCCAGAACAACAAAGTCCCCAATAGTTGCGGATGTATTACCACACAAATCTGTAAATGCAAATTCTACAGTTACAAATGCGCCACAACCCGCAGCCATCTGGCTATCCACCGAATCCTGAATCATAGCAGGAGTTTGAACATCACCTCCTACTCTCAAGGTTAAAACTATGTCATCATCATCTGTACAAAAGTCCATTGCATTTGCATACCCTCTGTTTGTCAACCAATCAGCCAGTTCTGCAGTATTTCCTAAACCATCACAAATAACAGTAGTATCTACTGCTCCTGTGATGATATCTGGATCATTAGAATCATTTACGGTAAAGTTGAGGGTAACCATAGCTGTGTTTCCACATTGATCCATTGCAGTATATGTTACAGAAGCAGTTCCGGTATTACCACCACAGCCACCAGTTAAATTAGTGAAGTTATTTGTCCAAGTAATATCTCCAGAAGCTGTACAATTATCTGTTACAGTCAAATTATCTTCTCCCCAAGATAAAATTTGAGAAGTAGGATCCGTAGGTAAACCATCGCATTCTATAGTAATATCTGTTGAGGCAGGTGGCGTAATCATAGGATCCGCGTTATCTATTATGGCGTAAGTAACTGTTACAGAAACATTATTTGAGCAACTATCTGTTGCGGTAAAAATCACATCAATACTACTACAATCTTCATCATAGGCCATTGGTGCATTATCAGTTAAAGACAAAATACCACAACCATTATCTACTGCATCAAAAGTTGCTCTTTGAGCAGCTATCCAAGCAGCATAGTCAGAAGATTCACAGGTTTCAGTTGCACCTGTTGGTGTTCCAGTAATAACGGGATCGGTGTTATCTGCACCTACAGTAATATCTTGTGAATAGCTTGAACTATTACCAAAATCGTCTGTGGCTGTCCATGTTCTGGTAAAGGTTCCTCCCGCACAATTTAATGGCGGAGCTGTTTGACCATCGTAAACTATTGTTACCCCAGTGCTTCCACCGCCAGGCGATGGGCAGTTATCTGTCGCTGTTGGGTTAACGACCGGAGGTACACTGGCCAGACAACCAAAGTTATCGGAAGGGGGCAGTGTGAGCGGGTCAAAGACCGGAGCTATAGTATCTATAAAAGACAGCGTAAAACCAACAGTAAGAGTGCCATTCGATCCGTTGTTCGTAAATTGCACTTCATATAAGATAGATACGTCTTCTCCAGCAGGAATCGGATCATTTTCAGCATACCCACCACCAATAAAGAGTAAATCAAAAGTATCAACAACACAGCCTACGGTATTACAAGTGAAATCGACACTATTAGGAGCCCCCCAATCAAGTGGAGCGGTACAATCGTTTCCCACAATAATAGTATCAGGCCCGGAGTACTCAAAGGTTATATCTACCGGTTGTGCTGTAGAGACAGTTATAAGGGCAAATAAACCAACAAGAATCAACACAAAGCGTTGAAGGTTAGGTAATCGGTTTTCCATATTTTTAAAATTAGTTAATAAGCAGGGAGTAGGTTAAAAGCGAAATCAGAAATCAGTAAGTGGTTACTCCTCAGTATTGTGTAAAAATTATAATTGAGTCTTTTCTAGTTTGCCAAAAGATCAGTAGACCTTTTATTCCAAATAATTAGGCAGGTTTAATTTTTTAAACAACCAAAGCAGTGCTCCATGTTGGAACCCTGCGCCTAAAAGTGTTTAGCCGATAAAATGTTGTAAGTCGATTAATTCTGTCTATCAGAAAAATCAAATACTGCATTACTGCGGGCGCTCACAAAAGGGAGAACTTTAGTAAACTGCATTTTTGAATCACGATTACAAATAGCATGATCTTCATCATAACCAGCTGTAAATGCGTGCTGACGCTCAGATTCGTTTGAAAAGAATGTGTATTTAGGAAAGACGGTTGGCTTACTACAGTTACCCATACGGGAGTGCCTGTAAAGCCGAGGCTTTAGTTTGTTCGTGGGAGTCATTAGTTCGGTTTTTAAGAAATGTTCGCTCAAAAATGAGATATTATTCTTGAAAAACAAAAATAGAATTCCGAAAATCCTAGTTTCCCCCTACAAAACAACAAACTTTAACTATAATCCGCTCTTTCGCTTCTTCCAATCTTCTAAAAGTATAATACTTTTGGAAAGAATATGGAACCTCCCTAATTACGGGGGATGCTAGCAAAAGTTCTGGATTTTTTACTAAAATATCATTATTAAAAAAATATGTGACTGATCTTTCTGGCTTCTATTAATTGATAGTAGCCTAAGGAGCAGGTAGATGTCCCCTATTTGCTACTCTTCCTCATCTTCTGGCAACGGTTCGTCCTTCTCTGTAAATTTCTTATCCGGTACGTTTTCGTTGAGGAATTCGTTTATTTTATCTACCTCAAAATTAGAGGTGATTTCTCCAAAGGTATTGATCTTCATTTCGAAGCCGTCTAGTTCTTCGTGAACTTTAGGCTTTTTGTCTGTTTTTTTCTTTTTGGACATAGCTGTTGTTTTGTGAGTCTCCTGCGGAGCTCCCCTCTCCCTGCGCTCTCCCTGCTCTGGTTCCCCGAGCTGCGGCTCGGGGTAAATGTAGGTTCGACTCTTCCAGAGTCTTGCGTGATGGAATGTGGGACTCCTGCGGAGTTTTTTTTGTGATGATTACTCCTAATGGAGTTTTTGTTTTTTTGTTTTCCTTCTCTTTAGAAGGGATTTGAAATTGAAAACACGATAGCAGCCGTTTTGTTTTCGTTAACCGTTTTGGTTTTTACGCATGTGCTTTATCAAAATACTCAAATCCTTTCTTCAGATGTTGGATCACTTTTTCTTTGCCCATTAGGGCCATCATGTCGTAGACAGCGGGGCCCTTCATGGAACCGGCCAGACCTAGACGGAGGGCTGGGAATAGTTGTCCATTGCCTACTTCGTTTGCTTCTTTGAAAGTTTCTAGACCAGTTTCTATGCTGGTGGCATCGAAGGGGCTTTGGTTTTCTAGATGAACCAGCAAAGCATCAAAGGCAGCTCGTTTTTCTGGCTTCCATTTTTTGCGAACCATTTTTTCATCGTAGGTTTTTACGTCTTCGAAGAAGTAATAACCTTCTTTTAGGAAATCAGAAAGATACGTTACTCGTTCTTTCATCAAACCGCAGAAGCCAGCGATGTAGTCCATATCAAATTTGCTGCGCTCTTCTTCGGTCATTAATGCGGCAACCTGTTCTGCAAGTACATTATTATCAGTTGCTTTGATGTATTCCTTGTTGAACCACTTTGCTTTTTCAAAATCAAAACGAGCACCAGAGGTTCCTACTTTTTCAAAGGAGAAGGCTTCGCAAAGCTCTTCTAGTGTAAATATTTCCTGCTCGGTTCCTGGGTTCCAGCCAAGGAAGGCGAGGAAGTTTATGACTGCTTTTGGGTCAAAACCAAATTCTCTGAAACCAGTGAAAGATTCTTCTGGAGTCGCGCCATCCCACTTCAATGGAAAGACTGGAATTCCTAGCTTTTGTCCATCTCGTTTGCTTAATTTTCCTTTACTGTTTGGTTTCATTATCAAAGGTAAATGCGCGAAAGTAGGCGCTTCCCAACCAAAAGCACGATAGAGCAATACGTGATGAGCTGTACTTGGCAACCACTCTTCTCCTCTTATTACGTGAGAGATTCTCATATCGTGATCATCTACAATATTAGCAAGGTGATAGGTTGGCATTCCATCGCCTTTCATCATGACTTTATCGTCTAGAAGATTGCTATCGAATTTGACAACTCCTTTTATCAAGTCATTTACAACAATCGTTTCCCCTGGGATTACCTTAATCCGAATGACGTATGGATCGCCACTTGCCAATCGTTTTTGCACTTCCTCTTCTGACAATGTAAGGCTATTGTTCATTTTGCCACGTGAGGCCGAGTCATAAGCTTGAGAATCTCCTCCTCCTGTCTTCAACCTTTCGCGCATCGCTTCCAATTCTTCTGCAGTATCAAAAGCATAATAAGCATTGCCACTATCGATCAACTGTTTTGCAAAACCAGCATACATGGATTTTCGTTCCGATTGCCGGTAAGGACCATGGTCTCCTTCCATTCCTGGACCTTCAGTAGGCATGATGCCACACCATTTCAATGCTTCCAAGATATAATCCTCTGCGCCTTGTACATATCTCTTTTGGTCGGTATCCTCAATTCTTAATATAAAGGTGCCGTTCATTTTTTTAGCGATCAAATAATTGAACAAAGCTGTTCTTACCCCTCCAATGTGTAACGCACCAGTTGGGCTTGGTGCAAATCTTACTCTAAAATCTTTCATTATTTCTTTGTTAGTTGATCTTGATATTTTGTCCCACGCTGCCCCTAGCACTATTTCGTGGATTGAACAGATTAAAACATCAAGAATTTAATAAATCAATTGAAAAGTAAATAAATATAGGTGTTCAAGTAAATTTGTAATTTTACCACAATTCTAATATTTATAACCTTTGACATTTCAGGCTGCAAATTTAGGAATATTATAGCAACTCTACCACACTGCCATGTATTTAGTAAAAACACCTTCCTTTATTCAAAAATGCTTTCCCAAGTTCCTGTGGCGACAAGAGACAAAAGAGAAAGCACTGTACCTTACTTTTGACGATGGCCCGATTCCCGAAGTAACGCCTTGGGTACTGGATCAACTGGATCAATATAAGGCTAAGGCTACCTTCTTTTGTGTGGGAGAAAATGTGAACAAACATCCTGATATTTTTGCAGCACTAATCCAACGAGGACATCGAGTTGGCAATCACACCCAACATCATCTGAGTGGTTGGGCAACAAGCACCTCAAAGTATTTGGAAAATGTTGAACAATGCGCAGTGGAAGTTAGTTCCAATTTATTCCGTCCTCCTTATGGAAGGCTCCGTCCGAAGCAGGCAAAATTGCTGAGAGAGAAATATACGATTGTAATGTGGGATGTACTTAGTGGAGATTTTGATGTAAATATTAGTGGGGAACAATGCTGGAAAAATGTACAAAGAAATGTACAGCCCGGCTCCGTAGTCGTTTTTCACGATAGCTTGAAAGCTAAGGAGCTGTTGTTTGAGGTCTTACCAAAAACACTATCCTATTTCAAAAACAAAGGATATATTTTTAAGCACATTCCTTAAGGGGTTAACTCTGACTCATTCGGTAAAACATCGCATATTCCTTAAAGGAAATCATTCGTTGTTTTTCTTCATCCCAAAGTTTACAAGACATCAACTTTAGACTTTCCCAAAAAGTGACAACCGTTACATACTTGTTCAAAACTTTGTTTTCTGTCATGCACTTTTCCAAATTGTAATTTGGAATCAAACTACTCAAATGGTGGATGTGGTGAATACCGATATTTCCTGTCAACCATTGGAAAACCTTTGGTAATTTATAATAGGAACTTCCGCGAATCGCCGCTACTACATAATCCCAATTGTCTCTCCATTGTTTATAGCTTTCCTCATGCTGATGTTGTACGTAGAAAAACCAAAAAGATATGATTCCAAAAACAAAAATGAGGAAGAACTGTATGAACAAAAACTTTTTCCACCCCAACAAAACAGCGAGGGTGATGTAGACAATGGCAATGGCGATATTATTTCTTAGCTGGCTCCATCCTGCCTTTTTCAATTTATCAATTCGAGTTGTAGGTAATCTGTTAGAAACAAGCATATAATACACTGGGGCTACTACAAAAGTGATGATCGGAAGGCGCCAAATTCTATAGCCCAGCTTCCCCCAAAAGCCCTTAGCTTGGTATTGTTTTACGGTAAGGGTTGGAATATCTCCAATGTCCCAGACCTCTATTTGTCCCGCATGACCATGATGAAAGTTGTGCACCTTAGCCCAATATTTATAAGGCATGAAACTGAAGAAACTACAAACATAGCCCACTACATTATTCACCTTTTTAGAGCTAAAAAAAGACTGATGGCCACAATCGTGTTGAATGATGAAAATTCGAACAAGGAAAAACGCATTAACAATCCCTAAACCAATTGTAATAAAAATTGACCAATTGAGGGTGAAATACATCAACACCCACAAGGCCACATATGGGCCAAAGGAATTTATGATTTGAATCACTGCTTTAGTCGTATCTGGTTTCTGATACTGCGCCACTATTTTCTGCCAGTGTTTGAGTGACTCTTTAATTTCCTCATTAATTTTCTCTGTATTGACCTTCATGCGATTTTTCCTTTTATTAGAAATTACTCTAAATGATTCGTATCTGGAGCTAGGAACGATCAACTAAACAGGCGGAGTCATTTTTTTGTTTTGCGCTCTCCGAATTAGTTAACCACTCCAAGACTGCAATAATAGTCAAATCTAAAGGAACTTCACAGGTAAATTAGCGTAAATTCGCTAGAACTGATATAAAATGTCCGTTCTCCGAAGCCTATAATTTACTAATCGCGATTATCAGCTATCACTTCATAATTCAACTTCAACTGTTCTGCTTTTCTTAAAGTAGTTTTCACATCAGAAACAAGCCCCATATCTACGTCCTTGTCTACTTTGAGAGAGTTGATCCACCCTGCTTTGACAGGCTCTGTTTTTCCAGCAATAATAGTTCTCACCGCCACTTCTAGTCTATGAACAGGGATAAACGCATCGTTAATCTGAATACGATCTGTAGTACCTCTTTCCTTGTCAATCGGTTTTCCAATGTAAATGTGTTGGATGGAAGATTGGTTATGCAATTTCGTGATTTCAGTAGCGGAGGGGACTTGGATGTTTAGCATTCTTTTCTGCTGTCGCATGACGGTAACGACCATGAAGAAAAAGAGTAACATGAAGATGATGTCCGGCAGAGCAGAGGTGTTGATGGCGGGACGGGTGCGGGTTTGTTTTTTGTTGATCATAGTTTTTATTAAGGATTGAGGATTAAAAATTAAGGATTATTCTGAGCGTACTTATTTAGTGTGAGGTAATCTTAATGGCGTAGGTGCTGAGAATACTGACTTACTGCTCAGCTAAATAATCAGTCGGCTCTGCCTCCGAGATGATCTGTGGCCATTGGCTTCTGATGCTTTTTTGTTGGACTCTGGTCAGTTCTTTGTATGGCTTTTGGAATTGTTTCTGAGCCTGTTCGGTCCATACCTCGTTATAAGCGCCTTTGATTTCATTGTAGACGGAGAGGTAGGATTTGTAGGGCGTGCCTCTGTCGTTTTGCAGGGAGATGACGGCTTTGTTTGGACTGGAAGGTAAGTCCGATCGCTTCGCTGGGTTTGTGATAAACTCTTTGGCGATATCGCGGAGTGTGGTGATTTTGGTTTCTTCTTTTTCTACTAGTAACAATCCTTTTGCATTGATTTTTATTGGAAGTAGATTTCTTGGTGAGACAGGAGCATTAGGTACTGGTTCTTCTATCCATGGAGGTAAACGTACTAGTATCCCTTCATCTTCCAAGATCGTAGTGGCTACCAGGAAAAAGATGAGTAATAAAAAGGCGATATCGGCCATAGAGCCGGCGTTGATTTCGGAGGGGAGGCGTCTTTTTCTTTTTTTCATGTCGTCGAATTTTTAGCGTTGTAAGTAGAGGAAAACTTGCATTGCAGGAGTAGCTTCTTTACTTTGAAGCATCATTACAAATGAATATTCCTTTTGCTCAAAGGAGCTTTTTCGACGACGGGAGAAAGTAAACGGAGTACTTTTAATTTAATAGATGTAAGCTTACTACGTTTTGGTGGGAGGAGATTACACAATTTTTTCTGCTGAAATCTCCCACAATCCGTTCTCCTTATATTGAGCTTCTTTAAAGTTATTTCCTATGTCTGCGGCCAAGTCATTGACTTTAGAAGATAACTCTAAACAACCTCATCAACTAATTCTAATTTTTTTACGTTATATTGGACAATCACTATGAAGCAATTA
>CAZDTI010000043.1:27898-31483 GCA_964508085.1 uncultured Saprospiraceae bacterium
ATCAACTAATTCTAATTTTTTTACGTTATATTGGACAATCACTATGAAGCAATTAAAACTACAAATCAGATATTAATACATGAAAAACGATCTCGATCCATATAAGAAGTCCTTCTCCGAAAACAATTTCTGGAAAAAATGTAAACGATATGCTCAACAAGCGGGTAGCAAAACCATCTACATGGCGCTGTTACTTTTCTATGCCTATAGGAGAAAAGAGACGCCGGGTTGGGCTAAGCACATTATGTTGGGGGCTTTAGGCTATTTAATTTCTCCGATAGATGCGCTCCCGGATCTGACACCGCTTTTGGGCTATACCGATGATGCTGGTGTACTTGCCTTTGCCTTGGTTGTTGTTTCTGGACACATCAATGAGGAGGTGAAAGTGCAGGCGAGAGAACGACTCAATGGCTGGTTTTCCAAAGTGGACGAGAATGCATTGAATGAAGTGGATAAAGAGTATCAGTAGCTATTCTCATTCATAACAATACCTTTGTGAAACCTTTGCGCCCCTTGCGTCCTTAGCGGTTAAAAACACTAAAGGCGGAAGGCCGCTACTTAAAAACCTGAGCATTCCCACCATGAAATACGACAATATCACCCCTTCCCTTTTCCAAGAAAATCGCGCTCGTTTCACTGCCGCGATGAAACCAAAGTCCATTGCCATTTTCAACTCCAACGATCAAATGCCCCGTAGCGGAGATTCCTATTTTCCCTTTCGGCAAAACTCAGGACTCTTTTCCCTTTGCGGAATTGATCAGGAAGAAACGGTTCTTGTTCTGTTTCCGGATTGTGTAAAAGAGAGTATGAGGGAGGTTTTGTTTATTAGAAAAACCAACGAGTTTATCGCCAGATGGGAAGGGCATAAATACACTAAGACCGAAGCAAGGACAACCTCTGGAATTGAAAAAGTATATTGGCTCGATGATATGGACAACATTCTCAACGAGTTGATTCTCCTTTCGGAAAATGTATACATTAATACAAATGAAAATGATGGTTTTAAATCCAAGGTACCTTCTCGGGACATTCGCTTTGTAAAAAAATTGAAAGAACGTTATCCCGTACACAACTACTTGCGTTCACAACCCATACTGAAACAAATGGCGATGATAAAATCATCTCATGAAGTAGCATTGTTACAACAAGCGATTAACATCACCGATACTGCCTTTCAACGAATACTCGAATTCGTTAAACCTGGCGTAATGGAATACGAAATCGAAGCAGAGATTATTCATCAGTTCATTCGTAATCGCGCTAATGGTCATGGCTACTCCCCTATTGTCGCTTCCGGAAAAAATGCTTGCACCTTACATTACCTGGACAACAACCAACGATGTATGGACGGTGATCTTATCCTTATGGATTTCGGAGCAGAGTATGCTAACTATACCGCTGACCTTTCTCGAACGATTCCTGTAAATGGCCGCTTTTCTGATCGGCAAAGAGACGTTTACCAATCCGTTTTAAAAGTCATGAAAGAAGCAACGAAACTATTAGTGCCTGGAACCATGATGGATGAGTATCAGAAAGAAGTCGGTAAGCTAATGACGAACGAATTAATTCGATTGGGTTTATTAGATCAGGTGGAAGTAAAAAACCAAGATCCGAAGAGACCACTTTATAAAAAGTATTTTATGCATAGTACTTCTCACCACTTGGGAATGGATGTTCATGATTTGGCGCATCGCTACCAACCGATTCAAGCGGGGATGGTTTTTACCGTGGAGCCAGGGATTTATATTTTGGAAGAGAATCTGGGTATTCGAATTGAAAATAATATTTTGATTACAGCGGAGGGACCTGTGGATTTAATGGCCAACATCCCAGTAGAAGTGGAAGACATTGAGGAGCGGATGAGTAAGGTTTATAGGTGATGGGTAGATGGGTGATGGGTAGATGGGTTTCCCTTGATACGCGCATAAAACCGCGATAGAAGGAAACCTATCCACCCATCCACCCATCCACCCATCTACCCATCTACCTTTTACGCCTCCACCGCCTTCTTCTCCAACAAATGTCTTACATCAATTTTCTCCAAAACGATTTTTTCAATATCTTCAATTGCCACACGCTCCTGCTTCATCGTGTCTCTATCTCGAATCGTAACCATATTGTCATCTAAAGATTCAAAATCAACCATCACACAATAAGGTGTTCCGATGGCATCTTGGCGACGGTACCTTTTCCCTGGAGAATCCTTTTCATCATACTGGCAGTTGAAAGAAAATTTCAAACGGTTAAAAATCTCTCTTGCTTTTGAAGTCAATTCTTCTTTGTTTTTCGCCAATGGCATTACTGCACATTTGATCGGCGCTAAAGCAGGATGTAATTTAAGAACCGTTCTCGTAGAATCTTTTCCGTCAGCATCTGGAACGGTTTCATCAACCAAGGCCAAACTCATCGTTGCCAGGAACATTCTATCCAAACCGATAGAGGTTTCCAAAACATAAGGCACGTAGCTTTCATTCAACTCTGGATCAAAATACTGAAGCTTCCGTCCTGATAACTCCTGGTGTTGCTTCAAGTCAAAATCCGTCCGTGAATGGATTCCTTCCAACTCTCTGAAACCAAATGGAAATTCAAACTCAATATCCAAAGCTGCATCTGCATAGTGCGCTAATTTTTCGTGATCATGATAACGAAGTGACTTCGCTGGGTGAAGCGCCTGGTGCCATTTCATCCGCGTTTCTTTCCAGTAGTCGTACCATTTCTGTTGCTCTCCTGGTCGAATGAAAAACTGCATTTCCATCTGCTCAAATTCCCGCATTCTGAAAATAAACTGACGTGCGACGATTTCATTTCTAAACGCTTTTCCAATTTGCGCTATTCCAAAAGGAATTTTCTGACGAGTTGTTTTTTGGACGTTTAGAAAGTTTACAAAAATACCCTGCGCTGTTTCTGGACGGAGATACAACTTACCTGCTTCACCAGCAATGGTTCCCAACTGCGTATTGAACATCAAATTAAATTGACGAACATCAGTCCATTCTCTTGAACCACATTCTGGACAAGCGATTCCTAATTCTTCGATTAGTGCTTTTACATCCGCTAAGTCTTCATTTGTCAAAGAAGTATTCAATCGCGTAGTGATAGTCGCCGCTTTTTCCAAATACCCTATCACCCGTGGGTTTGTGGTTTTGTATTCTTCCTCATTGAAAGCATCTCCAAAACGTTTTCTTGCTTTTTCGATTTCTTTATTGGCTTTCTTCATCACTTTATTCTCCACATATTCTTCCACCAACTGATCCGCACGGTATCTTTTGTTGGATTGTTTATTATCAATCATCGGATCGTTAAAGGCATCTACGTGACCGGAGGCTTTCCATACTTTTGGGTGCATGAAAATAGCCGAATCGATTCCTACGATATTCTCGTGCATCTGAACCATGGCTTTCCACCAGTAGTTTTTGATGTTGTTTTTAAGTTCTGCTCCGTAAGGGCCGTAATCGTAAACGGCAGCGAGGCCGTCGTATACTTCACTGGATTGAAAGATGAATCCGTATTCTTTACAGTGGGAAGTTAATTTTTGAAATTTATTATCAGTAGCCATGATATGGTGTTTTAATTTTTGATAATTGT
>CAZDTI010000044.1:0-31032 GCA_964508085.1 uncultured Saprospiraceae bacterium
GATGTAACGTTTTGCAAGGTAGCGGTCGCACTACTTTTCGCTGAGTCGGGATTAAAGGGATCCACTGTTGGTTGGCTCAGTCCAAAGCTATTTATCTTCGGCAGATTCTTCGGTGCAGAAAAAGAAACACGTACTTCATCTGAATCTCTTCCGGCGCTATTGGTCCCCGTTACAGAAATGGTATTGCTCCCTTCTTTTAAAGTGACAGTTGCACTTAATTTACCCTTTCTATATGAAAATTTAGAAATCGTACGACCATTAATTTTTACTGTAATATTCTTGTTGGAAGCCACATTCTTCAAGGTAGCTTTTAGAGAAACTGTATTCTTCTTAGCAGTTGATCCGTTTTTTGGACTAGTTATCTTAACTGTAGGAAGCGCTACTTTTTTCTTATAAGTGACTGTGATTTGGTCATTTGCCTTTCCAGACTCGTTACGGCCTTCTACAAAAATGGTGTTAGTACCTTCCTTCAGGTTTACAGTTGCAGTCAACAAGTTTCTACTAAAAGAAAAACTCTTGACGGACTTCCCATTGACTTTAAGACTAAGGCCTCTTTTACTTTTTACATTGCCTATCGAAGCGTTTACTTCAATTTGGTTTTTAGCTGTAGTAATCTTGTTTTTAGGGTTAGTGATCTTTACAACTGGGGGCAACATAGCCTGCTTATAAATGACCCGAACCTGATCATCTGCTTTCCCTGCTTGATTGCGACCTTCCACAAAAATATCATTCGCACCTACTCGTAAGGAAACGGTTGCTGTCATCAGATTTCTACTGAAAGAGAAATCATTAACCGTTCGGCCATTTACCTTTAGGCTGATGTCTCTTTTGCTACTAACATTCGCTAAAGAGGCCTTAATCTTCACTGTCGTTTTTTCTGTCGTCAAACCATCCCTTGGGCTTGTTATCTTTACCGTAGGAAGTGCTAATCTAACTTTGTAGGTCACTCGTACATTAGCTTCGTCATTTCCATCTTTATTCGTTGCTTTTACCACTATGGTATTTGCACCTTCTTTCAATCCTTTTACAGTTGCCGATAAACGACCACCTCTAGAAGCGAAAGAGAAACTTCGAACGCTCTTTCCGTTTAACAATACTGTTATGTCTTTCTTGTTGAAGACGTTTTGTATTGTCGCGTTTAGAGTCGTACTGTTGCTCTCTGTAGTGCTATTGTTGTTAGGTTTAGTAATTTCCACAATTGGTGGAGCCTTAGGAGTAACAACTTTGTTGTAGCGAATGTTGATTTCATCGCTATCTGATCCGTAACTATTGTTGGCAGTTACCTTAATGCTGTTATTGCCTTCATTTAAGTTGACCGTAGCGGTAACGACATCTCTTCTAGAGTCATAGTTAAAGCTAATGCTTCTTCCATTTACTAAAACATTGATGTCGCTTTTACGATCTACTCTTTTTACTGTCGCTCTCAGGCTTGTCGTAGATTGCTCTGTACTTGTTTTAGTTGGAGCAGTGATGTCTACTTCTGGCGCTTCGCCATCAACTGTTCCCGAACAACTTGTAATTTGATCACTGTCATCGTCAGATCCAGCAGCATTGGTCGCTTTGAATCGTACGTTATAGTTATTCCCTTTCTGAAGGGTAAATACAACCCGAACTTCTCCGCTACTGGCTGTGTATGTAAAATCATTATACAAGTTTCCATCCAAATAAACTCTAATGTCACTCTTGCTTTCTACATTTCTTACTTTTGCTTTAACACTAACCTTACATTGGTCAGGGTTGAATGGGTCAATGGTTGGCTGCGACATAGAAATGATGTCGACCGTTGGTGGAGCTATTGATTCCTCTTCCTCATAAATAATGATGGTTTGGTCACTATCCTGTCCGCTTTCATTCTTACCAGTTACTTTAATGATATTTCTTCCATTTCTTAAATTGACGGTAGCTGTAGCCTTGTTATTTGAGTAATTATAACTTCTAACTCGGTTACCATTTACGGTGATGATCACATTGATTTTTTCAGGTACATTATAAACATCTGCTTCTATCCGGTAATTGTCAACATTCGCTTCGTAAGGATCATTGGAAGGTCGAGTAATGTTGACTACTGGTAAATCGTCCAGGATTTCTGTTTTTTCAACAATTACTTTTGCTTCATCACTATCCGTCATTTTGCTGTCGTTACAAACAGAAATCTGTAAACGATTTTCACCATTTCGCAATTGAACATCGCAAGAAAAACGATCGTTTCTGCTGTCAAAATTAAAATTAGTAACCTTTCTTCCGTTAAGTCTAAACTCAATGTCTTGCTTTCTATTTACGTTCAGTACAGTTGCTGTTACTCTATAACTATTGTTCTGAACATAAGCAGGATTACGAGATGGATTTGTGAAATTAACCCTAGGTGTACGCGTCTCTGTTTCTGTGACGGGCGGTGTAATTACATCTCTTTCTTCATAGAAAATAATTACTCGTTCCTGATCACTTCCAGCGCTATTCGTAGCCGTGATGTCAACGGTATTTCTTCCAGGGCGCAAGTAGAAATTATGATCCAATTTTTCATTTCTAAAATTGAAATTCGTCGGCTGACCATTAACACTGTATTCAATGTCCATAGCGCTATTGACGTGTTTCACTCTAGCCTTAATGATGGCACGGGGATCACGGGTGCGGTGTGGATTTGCCAACGGAGTCATCATCTCAATGATCGGTGGTTGTATTTCTTTTTCTCCTTTTTCAATAATCCAACGGAGGTGTAAATTGGTATAGTGGTGCCAGTCGTTAGTACCTGTTACTCTGTTATTTTCATTCCATTGATTGCCATCAAAAACATCAGATCTGGTAAAAGTAAGTTTATGACCTAATCCCATAGAGAAACGAGGAGTCAATTGATAACCCAATTCAACACCTACGGCGGGCATGAAAGCCAACTTTCCAGCATCACCAAAGCCCTCAGCTTTAGTCTCGTAACGGCCGTCCAGCAAATTGTTTAATTCTGCTTTATTAGTGCTTCGTTTGGCATTAGGGTCAATGGTGCTGTAATCATAGATTTGGCCATCACTGTTTTTCTGATCAGTGTAAGTGGCATAGTAATCCAGGCCTATTCCACCAAAAAGAGAGAGATTTACATTCGTTTTTTCTCGTAAGCGATTGAAGGAAAGAACACCTTCCAGGCCTAATTCACCGTGATGTGTTTTACTATTTTGAAATGCATAGCCCAGTCCACCATTTTCCACACGGTAGTTTTGTAAGGCGGTATTATTATCAATGCCGAAAGACCGCCGATGATCAAGTCCATAAGACTGGTCATACAATAATCGTCCGCGTAGGTCAAAGGCGAAGGTCGATCCGGGTTTGTAGTATAAATTTTTAGCTAAAGTAGCACCAACTCCCCAACCTTCAAGCGTTGATTTAACATCACTCGATTGATAAGCCAGCCCGCCATTAAGGCCTAAGGTCCAATAACCAGGTTGACGAACGTAAGTAGATTCCTGAGCCGTCAGTTGTATGCTGCATAAAAGGGAGAGGGAGACGAGGATTTTAATCAAATTCTTCATGGTAGTGGGTTTTAGTAGTTAACTTTTACGATATAAGAGTAGCTTTAGATTCTTGTATTAAATAAATATCTAGTTGTATACTTAGACCCTGAGGATAGGAAAAGATTAAACGGTTGAAATAGAGAGGCATAGTGAAGTTGTTGAAAATGCAAATAAATGTTAAGACTACAAATGGCTGACCAGAAGCGTATAGAAAGCATGGTTATGAAATTTCTTGTTTTATTTTGTATTTTAAGTGATTGAAATCCAGGTACTTATATAGTCATTGTTTGTCTCATCCTAAAACTAAAACTATTCACATGTTTTCTATGCCTAAATGTTAATATCTTGTCGTATTGAATAATCTTTTTAACAAAAGGTTAAATCAAAAATTTGAGTCTTCCTCCGGACAACCTTTTCGAGGCCCCTCCGTATTCGTAATGGTAAGGATAAATATTTATAGATCATAAACAGCCTTATACTAATTATCTTTTTTGTATATTTGTCACCCGGTTTGACAACAACTTAAAAGTTAATTTTCTAATTTTCTAATTTTCTAATTTTCTAATTTTTTTGATAACACTTCAAAATTAGAATTTTGTTTAAAAAGCTTTTAAGATCGTATTCTTTATAGTTGTACAAATTGTTCCCATCCCATTACCTCGATTTTAAAATACAGTAGTTAATACTATTACACTGTCTTTTGTCTCTATTTCACTCAGTTACTTACGAAGAAATTTCTTTACTAGTTTACTAGAAGTAACGGTATTTAGGCTTTTATCCTTGAACATATTAATAAAAAATTGACTTCTTGTTATGTTGAAACGTATACTTTCTATAGCTGTATTTGCTACATTAACAGTGATTGCTAATGGTCAGGAATACAGAACAATTGATGGCAGTGGAAACAATCTATCCAATCCCAACTGGGGATCCACAGGAGAACAATTGCTTCGAATTACTTCACATGCTTACTCCGATGGCATTTCTGCACCTGGAGGCCTTGGCTTTCCTAATCCCAGAATAATAAGTAATGCTCTTTTTGCGCAAGACAGCTCTTTGACGGATCAACTGAACCTCAGCGATTTTATATGGGTATTCGGTCAATTTACAGACCACGATGTCATTGCCACAAGCAGCGACCCAACGGAGCCGGCTTCCATCCACATTGATTTTGATGATGAATACTTCAACCCCGGAGGCATTTTTCCGAATATAGAAATTCACATGTCCCGCTCACAAGCAGTGGCAGGAACAGGTACTGATGCGAGCAACCCACGCGAACACAGTAATAACCTCACTGCTTGGATCGACGCCTCAAATGTTTACGGCTCAGACACCGAAACAGCGGCTTGGTTGCGAAGTAATATAGACGGAAAATTGAAAATATCTTCCGGCGGTTTGATGCCATACAACACAACAGATGGAGAGTTGAATAGTCCTATAGATCATGATGCTCCAGAAATGGAAAATGAGAATCCATTTGTTACAAAGTTTTTTATTGCGGGTGATGCACGTGCCAATGAAAACGCCTTATTGATTTGTCTACACACTGTTTTTGTCAGAGAACACAATCGTTATTGTGATGTGTTGAAAGCTTTGCACCCAAGTTGGGAAGACGAACGACTGTATTTGGAAGCTCGCCGAAGAGTTAATGCGCACATTCAAGCCATCACTTATGAGGAATGGTTACCAGCAATGGGGATACATATGGACGCTTACAGTGGTTATGATGATACAGCGAATCCGAATATTTCTAATATATTTTCTGCGGCGGCATTCCGACTCGGACACACCTTGTTGAATGGTAATTTAAGAACAGTCGATAATGACGGAAATTTCCTCGGTGATGTGGCTTTGAGGGATGCTTTTTTTACACCGTCATTGGTGGCAGACATGGGAATGGATCCCTTCTTTAAGGGAATGGCAGAACAAGTGGAACAAGAAATGGACGGAAAGGTCGTGGACGATGTCCGTAACTTCTTATTTGGCCCACCAATGTCAGGGTTTGGAGGACTTGACCTCGCTGCTATTAATATCAACAGAGGAAGAGAACGAGGAATACCTTCTTTCAACGTAGCTCGTGCCGATTTGGGATTGACGCCATATACTGATTTAAACGATTTTACTTCTGACCAAGAAGTCCTAAATGTCCTCAGTGCTCAGTATGGTAATGTCAATAACATTGACGCTTGGGTCGGTATGTTGCTAGAAGAACATATGCCGAGTGCATTATTTGGGGAAACCATCATGCACATTATGATGGACCAATTTGGAGCATTGCGAGATGGCGATCGTTTTTACTATGAAAACGATGATGCTTTAGCTGGAGAAATCGAAACCATTAAGAATACAACTTTCCGAGATATCATCATGCGAAACACTGCAGTGACGATTATGCAAGAAAATGTTTTTGAAGCGATGCCACACGATTCTATCTGTATGGCAGATGGCCCTTTGTCTGAAATAAATGGAGTGATTCAAACTTGGAATGGACTAAATACAGGAGGAGTAGAAACAACAGGAACTAATGTTTCTGACAATAGTACAGTTGCCGCAACTACTACGCCTAACGGAGCATTCTTGTTAGAAGATGCTAGTTCTTGTGCACACTATGGAGTGACTCCTACTAAAAATACAAACCACTTGAATGGAGTGACCACCAATGATTTGATCAAAACCATCAGACATATTTTGGAACTCCAATTGTTGGATTCTCCTTATAAGATCATAGCTGCTGATGCAAACAATAATGGTGAGGTGACTATTGGTGATGTCGTAGCCATTAGAAAATTGATCTTGTTTATTGATACAGAATTTGAGAGTAGTGATTCCTGGAGGTTTGTAGATGCAGATTATGTTTTTGATGATCCAACTCAACCGCTTCTGGAAAATTTCCCAGAGTCGAAAGATGTAAATTCAGCAGGTGACCTTTTGGAGAATTTGAGCTTTGTAGCAATAAAGGTAGGGGACCTAAATGGTTCCGCAAATCCGGATTTATTCGGTCCTGCTGAAAGTGAAGTGAAGACAGACGAAACACTAACTTTTGAAATTGCAGATCAAGAATTTAAGTCAGGAGAAATCGTACAAATTCCTGTCCGCTGTAGCGAGATAAACGAAATGGGTGGTTTTCAATTTACCATGCAAGCAGATCCTGCTGCATTGACGTTTGATGCGGTCTATGCTCAGGGCTTACCGTCTTTATCCGCTTCTAATTTTAATTATTTAGAAAAGGAGGGACAACTACTAACCAGTTGGAATGGAACTGTAAGGTCATTGTTGGAATCAGAAGTTTTGTTTACACTTCAATTCGAAGCGATCAAAGATGGCCGCTTAAGTGATGTGCTCTCTATTAATTCAACTAAGGTTTCAGCAGAAGCTTATCCGCTCTCCAATATAGATGAAGTTCAGTCTGTTGCCTTGCGTTTTGGTGAAAAAGGAGCAGCATTGGAAAATGAATTTGTTTTGTTGCAAAATCAACCAAACCCATTCCGAAATAGCAGCCTCATTGGGTTTAATTTACCTGGAGACAGTGAAGTAACCCTGACTATAAATGATGTCACCGGACGATTGATTTATAAGAACACGACCAATTTTGATAAAGGATTTCAGCAAATTGAAATTGACCAATCAATGGTTGCCGGAGCAGGAAGCGTTTTATATTATAAACTTGAAACGGCATTCGGAACTGCTACTCGAAAAATGACAGTAGTTAAATAAAAGGATTTACATACACTTTGATGAATACAGCGGCGGGATACTGGAAACGGTATCCCGCCTTTTATTTTTCCTTCATCCCTAAAATGTCATCTATTTTATGAGGTGACTCATATTTCTTACATTTGCAGACTTTAAAGACTGTACAGAAGTATTTAGATCACTAATAAACTTAAGCCTTAGTGCTATACCATTTTGAACATTAATAAATTCTTTCCCATACTCGATTCCTTTGCTACCCACACTTCAGGAGATTGGTGGAAAGACTTCATGGCTGGACTCACCGTTTCCGTAATGTTGGTGCCACAAGGAATGGCCTATGCCATGCTCGCTGGAATGCCGCCTATTTACGGCTTATATGGCGGTTTAATTCCCTTATTTCTTTACGCTATCTTTGGAACCTCTCGCCAAATGTCAATTGGACCTGTTGCCATTTCTGCCTTGTTGGTCTTGGCAGGTGTGAGTCAAATTGCTGAGCCGTTCTCTCCTGAATATGTGAGCCTTGTTATTCTGACGGGGCTACTTGTCGGTGTTGCGCAGGTTTTATTGAGTCTATTTAGATTGGGTTTTTTAGTCAATTTTATTTCTCATCCGGTCATTATTGGATTTACTTCAGCGGCGGCGATTATTATTGCTATCAGTCAATTTAAAGATGTACTGGGTTTTCCGGTTCCACGTTTTGACTATGCTTATGAGAAGGTACGATATGTCTTTTTACATTTGTCAGAAACAAACCCGCTTTCAGCCATACTCTGTTTTGGAAGTATATTTCTGATGGTCGTTTTACGAAAAATAAGACGTTCTATTCCAGGGGCATTAGTAGTGACAGTCATTGGGGCAGTACTGGTTTATGTTTTAGGAGAAGACGTAATGCCGATTGAGATCATTAGAGAAGTGCCTCAGGGATTACCCGTTTTTCAGTTGCCGGATATGAGCTGGGAGAGTATTTCCATTTTACTACCAACTGTTTCTACGGTGACCATTATTTGCATAGTTGAAAGTATTGCGATAGCAAAAGTTTTGCAGGCGAAACATGGCGATTATAAAATACGAGCAGATCAAGAGTTGTTCGCTTTGGGTATTTCAAAAGTAGGGGGAGCTTTCTTTCAATCCATTCCAACTTCTGGGAGCTTTACCCGTTCTGCCGTTAATAATGAGTCTGGTGCAAGGTCAGGTTTTGCTTCTATAGTTACCGCTATCATTATAGGAATGACTTTGTTGTTTTTGACTCCTCTGTTTTACTATGTACCAAAAGCGGTTTTGGCTGCTATTATCCTGTTGTCGGTTCGGAGCTTATTTGAATGGGAAGAGGCCGTAGCCTTGTGGCATACGCATCGTAGTGATTTTATGATGATGTTGACTACTTTTGTGGTAACCCTAGTTTTAGGTATCGAAGAGGGAGTGTTTGCGGGTGTATTGTTATCAATTTTAGTCATCTTGTATAAAAGTACGAAGCCGCATATTGCAATTTTAGGAAAGTTACCGAATACAAATATCTATAGGAATCTTGATCGTTACAAAACGGCAGAAAAATTGAAAGGAGCGCTGATCATTCGTTTTGATGATCAGCTTTACTTTGCTAACGCCTCTTTTTTTCAAGATCGAATTCAGGAAATCGTTGAGCAGGAAAAGGAGCTTCAGTTTTTTTTACTCGATGCCAGTAATATACATGATATAGATAGTACTGGTGTTCATGCTTTGGAGGAAGTGTTTACATTTCTGAAAAGTAGGAATCTTCCTTTCTATATCTCCGGATTACGAGGGCCGGTCAGGGACCGCATTGCCAAAGAAGGTTTGACAGAGCGTCTTGGGGAGAAAAACTTTTATCTAGAAATCCACCAAGCCATCGCAGATTTGCAAAGCCCTGATTCTGATGTTGGTAAAGGTTGGTTGCGAGATGCGCTTCAATCCAATTCCGATTAATCGTTCTTGTTGTTTTAGCTAGTCTTTTTTGGAGCCATTAGCAATGACTATCGCGAATCGAAAGAACTAATTTATTCGATATTGAGCACCCAAACCAATGAAAAAGTGATTAAAAGCAGCTCTGTTTTCACTATCTAGTTCTGGTCTGAAACTTAGTCCAAAGCGAGGGGTGATTAGAAAGTGGTCATTCAAGTTTAAGGCCGGTTCTATATAAATCAATCCGGCATTTTCGTAAATATTGGCTAACCCAAATCGCATATATTCTAAGTAATTGCTACTGTAATCGCGCATGTTCATCGTAAGACTTAGAGATGTGTTATTAACAGAAGCTCCCAATGCCGTTGAGTTCTCTGCACCAAAATTAATATAAATATTATCAGGAGATCCAATACGTAAGGCGGTACTTAATACTCTTGATTTTTGCGTAGGTAGTCCATCACCAGAAATATCATTTCCCCAGATCTTTCCCATTCGCAGACCTATGATGAATTCAAAATTTTTACCTCCTCGTCCTACGTAAGGCATAATGTTACTTCGATGGACACGGTAGTCTGTTTCTTTATCGTAGAAAAACTCCGGCTGATAATTTACGCCATAAGTATAATAAGTATTGTGGCTTTTACCTCTGTTTCTCCCCCATCTTTTTAGTCTGGTTCTAAATACTTTAGCATTGTAGCCAAGATTGAATTGATTGTATCTAGGTCCATTTGGACGAAGGCTATCAGCGAATACACAGGTATTTCCTCCACAGCCAGATTCTATATCAATGCATTCATAGGTGGAGCTGCCGAGATGGGCTCTATTGTAGTCGAGACTCAAAGTGTGCTTGGTTCCTTTTTCGATTTTGTCCATATTAGAAGGATAACTCTGGCTCATCATGAAAAACGCCAAAAGCGCTGCAAAAGAACTTTGCCAATTGAAAGAGGCTAAGGAGTCTTTTTCTTTTAGAACTTCTGCCAAAAGCGCTACCCCAGAAAGAATCAAGAAGCTATGAATTCCAATTTTTTCCGCCAAAGTAAAACTACTTTGCATCCAATAAACAAAAGTGAATAACAATAAATTTACGAATCCGATTCTAGCCAGACTAGGAACAGTCATTTCCGCTTTCGTAAAATAAGTTTGTGGTTTTCGCTCTCTAATCCAAATACTTACTGTTAATACTAAAACAGCCAAAAGTGAAAACCATTGTATCTGTTTTAAACCCAAGACAAAGTTGCCCAATTGGTGATTAGTAGCAGGGTCTCGGAAAAATTCTATAAAAAAACGAAAACCCAATAGTAAGGCTAGCGCAAATAAAGTTAAGCTACCTGCTTGTTTAAATCGGTTTTGATATTTTCTCAGAAGGAAAAGAGAAATAACACCGCCAAGAATAAAATAGACAGGCACCGGATGAACTGCCGCAGAACCAAAACGGTCGGCCCCCGAAATAACTTCAGCCCAATGTTGATCTCGAATGCTGGAAGGGCCAAGATAACGAAGCCCCCAGCTACTTTCTGTTGGGATTCCATAACAACATGCCGCCGCTATGCATCCCATACGCCGAATAATAAGTACAACAGGAATTGCAAACGCCAGTGTATCTAGAATAGGGGCATTAAAACGAAGTCCTTTTCGGATTAGCCAGATGGCAGGAAACAAAAATAGCACTACACCTATAGAAGTTCGTTCGGTTGCTACTGGAAAAGCACCACCTTGCCACCAAGTCTGCCAGGCTGCTAAGTCGAAGACTCCTATTCGAGAACCAAAAAGTGCTAGTGTAACAACGATAGCAAGGCTCAATAGCCAAGCTGCCGCGGGAAACTTTCGCCGATGCCCTTCATAGCAAAGCATTAGAAAGAATACCAGTAAAGTCAGATGAGCGGAAAGGTCATAGTAGCTGCCGGTTATGTCAGGAGTAACGGAGTAGATCATTGGTGCTTAGCTTTAGTTTGTTTGTTTTGTTTGCAAAAAATAGAGGTAAATTCATTCAATGAACTTACCTCTACGTTGCTTTTATTTTCCTATTGCTTTAGAATAGCTTGACTGAATTCTTCGCCGTCAATCTGAACACGAACGAAGTAAGTACCTGGGCTAAAGTTATTGATGTCAAGTTGTTGTACACCACTGAGTGCAGCTTGTTGAAGGACCGTTTGACCCAACTGATTGATGAGCTGTATGTTGCCATTTGTGAAGTTTTGTTGATTGATGTTGACCAATGTAAATTCAGTCGCCAAACTAGGATATATCTTCACTTTTTGAGAAAGGCCCGGCTCTTTTGTGTTGACAAAAGGAGCGGTGGTAAAGCGATAAACCCTTCCATCTGTGGGATTGGAGGTTAGGCTAGAGAAATAGTAGAAATCGTCAACCGAACCATTGTTTATCTCTGTAATAGTAGGGTCATCTTCTTCTCCTGTGATGGTATAGGAGTTTTCTATATCGTAAGAATTTACGTCAACCCCTTCGAAAATACTAATTAGAGGGTCGCCTCCGTAATCATGAAAACTCTCATCGGGTAGTGCGATGTCACTAGGGCCAAACCTAATCTCTATGGTGTGGCTGCCTTCATAGAACCACACTTGGAAATTGAGAGAAGAATTTGTCGGGTTAGGCTCGGTAATGTCATTATAAAAGCCAACATCTTTCCATTGTATCTTACAAATTTGATTACCGGGGGTTCCATCTAAAGCATAGCTGATAATGGAAGAGGTATCTCCAGAGCCATAATAATCAAGACCTACAATATCAGATCCGTAAACTAAAAATAAATTAGTACTGTCTACGCTGTAGATATCAGGATCCGCTGACAACATAGCTCCGAGTCCAACTTGGTAAAAAGTACTAACGGGTTCTCCAAGGAAAAGAAATTCAAAACCAATAGGTACTTCGAACTCTGGATCATCCCAGGTATCCCCAATTAAGTCGATTCCTTCAATTTCTACATAAGGTTGCTCATCTACACTGAAGTAGTAAGGAAAGTTTTGTGCATTTAGCTTTACTGTGAAGCAAAAAGCGAAGATTAAAGTTTTAAGGTAAGCTTTATAAGTCATTTTTAAGGGTTTAGGTTGAATTAAAATTTAGTGAATGTAAACAAGTTTTTAGAGTTACGAAAATAAGAGGACAATAGTTTGGTTACCTAGAGAAGGCTCTGGAGGACTCGAATGGCTATTAACCCAGAGTTACAACTCTGGGTTAATAGCATCTTATTCTTGGAGACCCTGAAAGAGTCAAGGCTAAATCAGCGTGGAGTCGCAGCTTTAGTCCCTTAGATGCTAAACAACCCGTTCTTTTTTGTGTTTCACTTATTAATATATCAGTCGCAAAATCGTACCTTTGCCCCTGATTTTACAAACATCAAAACCATTCTAAGAATATGAGTAATTTTCCGGCTTACGACCAATTTAACAAACGTCATATCGGGATCAATGAAGGCGACCTCGCCGAGATGTTGAGCACCGTAAAAGCGAAGACATTGGATCATTTGATTGATGAAACAGTTCCCAAAAATATACGATTGAAAAAGGCCCTCAATTTGCCTGAGGCCATGACGGAATTTGATTACCTACAAGAGTTAAAACAAACTGCGGCTTTAAATAAAGACTTCCACTCCTTGATTGGTTTGGGTTATTATGGTACCATCACTCCATCTGTATTGTTGAGAAATATTTTTCAAAATCCGGGCTGGTATACACAATACACGCCATATCAGGCAGAGATAGCACAAGGACGATTAGAAGCTTTGTTGAATTATCAAACTATGTTGAGTGATTTGACAGGTTTGCCAATTGCTAATGCTTCCTTGTTGGATGAAGGCACCGCAGCTGCTGAGGCGATGGCGATGTTCTATGCTATAAAAAACAAAAGAGCAAAAACACCAGAAGATACAGCAAATGAATTTTTCGTGGCGGATGGCGTTTTCGACCATACGGTTGATATTTTGATTACTCGTGCAAAACCATTGGATATTAAAATAGTAAGGGGGGACTGGAAGAAATATAAATTTTCAGATAAAACCTTTGGTGTGCTTTTGCAGTATCCTGCACAAAATGGAGCGGTAGAGGATTACAGAGCTTTTGCAGAAAAGGCTGCGGCCAAAAAAGTTTATGTAACCGTTGCGGCTGATTTATTGAGTTTGGCTTTGTTGACTCCTCCGGGAGAGTGGGGGGCGGATGCAGTAGTTGGAAACACTCAGCGTTTCGGCGTGCCGATGGGGAACGGTGGCCCACATGCCGCTTACTTCACTACAAAGGACTCTTTCAAAAGACAAATCCCTGGTCGTATTATCGGTGTTTCTGTTGATCGCTTTGGTAATCGTGCCCTTCGGATGGCTTTGCAAACAAGAGAACAACACATCCGAAGAGAAAAAGCAACTTCTAATATTTGTACCGCACAAGCTTTGTTGGCAATCATGGCGGGGATGTATGCCGCTTACCACGGACCTGTAGGAATCAAAGCGATTGCAAAAAGAACACACAGCATGGCGCAGGCTTTAAACAATGCGTTGAAGAAAATAGGATTCTCCCAACAAAACACTTACTTCTTCGATACACTGAGCATAGAAGTAACAAAAGGCCAATTGTCTGCCATTAAAAAAGCAGCATTGAAGGCACAGTTTAATTTCAACTATACGCGTACAACGGTTCAGATTAGTTTAGATGAAACCGTTTCGGAAAAAGCGTTGTTAGCAATTATTAACATTTTTGCTAAAGCGAAAAGGCATAAGCAGTTCAAAAAAGTATCTGCTCCAAAGAGCTTGAAATTTCCGAAGCGATTAGTTCGTAGTTCTGAATATTTAACGCACCCTGTTTTCAATAAATATCATACAGAGACGGAAATGATGCGTTACATCAAATCTTTAGAAAATAAAGATTTGTCCTTGATGCATTCTATGATTCCTTTGGGTTCTTGCACAATGAAGTTGAACGCAGCAACGCAATTAATTCCTGTGAGTTGGGCAGAGTTTGCAAATGTGCATCCTTTTGCACCAAAGAATCAGATGAAAGGTTACCACCAGATTTTTACAGAATTGGAAGCTTACCTAAGTGAAATTACTGGCTTTGAAGCCTGCTCTTTACAACCAAACTCAGGAGCACAAGGTGAATACACTGGCCTGTTAACAATTAATGCGTACCATGAATCGCGTAAGGAAAGCCATCGTAACATTGCTTTGATTCCATCTTCTGCTCACGGCACCAATCCAGCTTCTGCGGTAATGGCAGGAATGAAAGTAGTGGTAGTAGCTTGTGATGAAAGAGGAAATATTGATGTCAAAGATTTGAGAGCGAAAGCGAAAGAACATAAAAAGAACCTTGCAGCTCTGATGGTGACTTACCCATCGACGCATGGTGTTTTTGAAAAAGCAATTAAAGAAATTTGCAAGATAGTTCATGATAATGGTGGTTTGGTATACATGGACGGAGCCAACATGAATGCACAAGTTGGCTTGACTAGTCCAGGTGCGATTGATGCGGATGTTTGTCACTTGAACTTGCACAAGACTTTCAGTATTCCACACGGAGGAGGTGGACCAGGCATGGGGCCAATTTGTGTAAACAAAAAACTAGCGCCATTCTTACCAGGACATTCACTTCAAAAGACAGGTGGGGCTAAAGCGACGAGTGCTGTTTCTGCGGCGCCATGGGGCTCTGCAAGTATATTGTTAATCTCTTATGCTTATATCAAAATGTTGGGTAAAGAAGGAGTGACAAAATCTACAAGATATGCGATACTCAATGCCAATTACATCATGGCCCGTTTGGAAAAAGAATACAATGTTCTTTACCTCGGCGAAAAAGGCCGTGCTGCTCATGAGCTGATTTTGGATCTACGCCCTTTTAAAACTTTGGTTTCTGCGGAAGATGTAGCGAAGCGTTTGATTGATTATGGGTTCCACGCACCAACACTTTCTTTCCCGGTAGCGGGTACAATTATGATCGAACCAACAGAGAGTGAGGCGAAGGAGGAACTGGACCGTTTCTGTGAAGCGATGTTGGAAATCAAAAAGGAAATTAATGAAATAGCAAGCGGTGCAGCAGATGCTAAAAACAATGTGTTGGCGAATGCGCCGCATACACTTGGACAGATTACTGCTGATGAATGGACGCTTCCTTACAGTAGAGAAAAGGCAGCCTATCCGTTGCCTTGGTTGAAGCATGCGCATAAGTTTTGGACCGCTAGTGGAAGGGTGGACAACGCACATGGAGATCGGAATCTGATTTGTACTTGTCCTCCGATGGAGGCGTATGAAGAGGCTTAGATCTTTTAGAATATAAAAGTGATTTTAAAAACCACCCTAGCTTTGGCAGGGGTGGTTTTTTTATGGGATAAATATTTATTGATCGTGCAGCTTTACCGTTCAAAAGCCAATTGGCCGGCATTTTTTGCATGCTTCAATGTAGCTTTTATGTAAGCAGGCTGCTATTTTCGTTTTTATAAGCTCTCCTCTTTTTGGAAAAAATTATATTCGATTATTATTTAATTACTTCCAAAAAGATAACGCTTATGAAAAAGATTTTTACACTCCTTTTTTTACTAACCCTGCTTACTGCAACGACGGGGTTCTCGCAAAATTTATTACGTATACTGAATACGAACTGGTGGGACTTTGAAGGAACGCCAGGTTCCATCACGGAGGCCACATTTACAGTGCAGCCGCAAGGAGCTTACATGGACATCGGTATGTATTTGACGATGACAGATGAAACAACCGGATATCCAGAAAGTGAATGGTTGGAAGCTGTGTTAGATTTCAACCTCCCCGAAGGATCAATCGTCTATGACTCCTGGCTTTGGATGATGGATGATACGACTATTGTTAAAGCAGACGTATTAGACATTTGGACGGCTACACAAGATTACAACGCTATTGTGGATCGACAAAGTGATCCATCCATTTTGTATCGGAAAGCTAATGGCAGTCATCAAATTCGAGTTTATCCAGTGCCCGGAAGTGGTAGCCGAAAAGTAAAGATTTCCTATTTGGTTCCTGCGATATGGACGGCAGCTGATGTGTCGACTTGGCTACCATTAGACATTTTAACGGTTTCTCACAATCCGCTTGAAGAATTTCGAGTTTTGACTTTTCCGGATGACACTTGGATGAATCCTCGATTTGAAGGTTTACCAGGAGTTAGCTTTCAAAGCGCTCAGGATCTTACTTTCGGAGATATATTGTTAGCGGACTTACCGATAAGTTCTGTAGAAAAGCCATTTCGCTTTGCGGTAGATGCACCGCTTAATGACGACGGTGTTTTTGCTCAAAAGCTAGTAGATGGAATGGATCAATTTTATCAATTGGTTTATTCTCCACCAGTTGTTCCACAAACTACTGAAGCTAATAAAGTACTTTTTCTTTTCGACCATAAAGATGCAAATACCGAAGTGAATATGAATGAATTAATGACAAATATCAAAGAAAATTGTTTGACTCATTTAGACGAAGAGGATCAATTTAGCTTTGCTTTTACAGATACTAATGGTTCGGACTTTTATTCGGATACTTGGTTAAATGCTGATGAAATGACCCTAACTACTGCTTTTGATGACGTGAATGGTTTTATCTCAAATTCTAGTGATATTTTGCAGTTAGTAGAAGATGGAGTTTCCTTTATTTTGGAAAATGGTGAAGAAGGAGAGTTGGTGTTATTCGCAAGTTCTGATGATGTTTGGTGGAGTCTGGAAAATAGAGAACGAAGAGATACACTTTACCAAAAAATATTGAACAAGGACATTAAAGTTCATATTGTCAATTATCAAGACAGAGGTTTCTATTACGAACAGGTTTGGCAAGGGCCAGATTATTGGACTTGTTATAATCAGGAATTCTATCATGAACTGACCCTGTCTTCTTCTGGTTACATGTATGGATCATTAGAGGGAACAAGTATTGTATGGGAAAGCATTGCTTCTTTGTTTAATAAGTTGAAATCGAGTGAGTATGATTTTGACATGCACACTTCTTTAAGTAATGGTTTTACATACGATCGATTTGAGCAAAAATATTTGGGACAATCTGAAAATCCGAATTCGCCGATTTTGCAAATTGGAAAGTATGTTGGCGATTTCCCCTTGGAAGTGAATTACTCCTCCTTCACCGATAGCACTTTCGTCTTTGAAAACATTACTGTTGAGCCATCGCAAATTTATGAGGCGGATTCGTTGACCAGAGAGATTTGGTTTGGACATCGACTTAGAGAAATGGAAGGGCTGGCGGTGGCCTCGAATAGTGTCCAAGATGTTATCGATCTGAGTATCGAAGAGCGTGTGTTGACTAAGTTTACGGCATTCCTTGCACTTGACCTGGAGCAGGGGGCAGAGCCTTGTTTAGGATGTTGGGAATTTGACGAAAATATTTGGACGATAACTACAGACGATATAGATGAAGAAACAGAAATACAAATGACGGCTTTCCCGAACCCTTTCAAAGACGTCTGTACTATCGACCTTAAATTGAAAGGTGATTCTGAAATTGAGGAAGCTACACTTAGAGTTGTAGATGCTTTTGGCAAAAATATTCTTATCGAAGACCTTAGTGAATTGGTAGCTATGAAACAAACACAATGGCAATGGAATGGACAAGATGCTTCAGGGCAACCATTACCACCAGGGGTTTATTTTGTTATACTTCAAACCGACAAAGGGGTGGGGACGGTTAAGTTGACTTTGATGAAATAAATATCAGCTGTCCTACAATTGTTTAAAATCATCTTTCGCAAAAAGAAATCCCGAATTTTTGACTAGCAAAAATTCGGGATCTTTAGTTGGAATCATACAGGAGGGTTAATTCACCGAATATAAAAAGTAGTATTTAATCTATCTTCATCAATTTAAAACGATGGCTTACCTCTTCATTAACACTTAGTTCCAGTACATAAGCCCCAGCTCTCAAATTCGAAACATCAACCTGTGGTTCGAACGCCTGACGCGTCATTAATTTTCCATCTATAGCAAAAATCCTTAGCTCCATCTCATCACTAACTTGACCTTCAATTTCGATGTTAAGTACATCTCTAATTGGATTTGGATAAACTTTAATGTCATTTGTACTAACATTGTTATTACTTGATACACCAGTTTCATTAACCGTGATTTTGTGGATGTGAGTCGCATCACAAATTTCATGTATGTTCATATTGACCAAGTGTACGTGAATGTCATATTCTCCTGGGGCTTCATAAATGGTAACCGGTGCTATGTCATTAGATTCGCTTCCATTGCCGAAATCCCAAGTCCAGTCTGTAGTGTTTTGGGTCAGGCCATGAAGGTGAACTTCTTCTCCAATAGCAACAGTTGTGGGCGCTTGAATTTCAGGAGTGATTTTATTGCTGTGTACTGGTACTACATAAGTTTCACAATTGCCCTGATAACAAGCCTCCAGTGTGACCTCGTAAATTCCTTGAGCTGGAAACTCATGGCTTGGTGCTGCTTCTGTTGAAGTAGTCCCATCTCCAAAATCCCAATTCCACGAATCAACCAACATGTCTTCTGGTGTTTCGAAATCTAAAATACCATCACAGATTTCGTCATTCAAAACCAATAAACTTAAACCATCATTATTCAATGTTTGCCCACAAGAATAGTCCAGAGAGAACCCACCACTACTGGTTGGCGATCCGTTTACAGTGTACTCATAGAAGCTTAGGCTATTTCCGGAGGCATAGATTGGAGCCCCATCTTCTGGCAAATCAGTTCCAGTGTATTGCCCAATCATTGGAGAATCATAATTAGGTCCATCATAAATGGCTACGTATTGTCCGTCGGTATAATCGAAAGAAGTAAAAGTTACTTCCAATGTACTAGATTGGCTAATTAAAGTAAGTCCACCAATGGAATAATTGGTCGAATTATTATCCGGTCCACCTGAATCATAAAGGGTTCCGCTACAACCGGTAATCGTTGTTACCATAAAGTTGTCAGGAATTGTATTGGTAATACAATCTGGATCTACTTCAACATCGACCATACTGATGTAAGTATCGCATCCTACGTCATTACAAGTGGTCAGCAATACTTGATAATTGCCAGAAGCAGCATATAAGTGAATTGGATTTTGTTCTGTGGAAGTAACGCCATCTCCGAAATCCCATAACCAATTATTTGGAGGCCCAACACTCAAATCTGTGAATATTACCGGTTCATTTGCACATAGCACAGTATCAGAAATAGTGAAAACGAAATTGGAATTCGGTGCTTGTGGTTCGGTACTACAGCTGAAGTTAGCTACAAAACCGCTTTCATTAGTGTAGTGATCCGTATTCTCTATTACCGTCATTATTCCAGAGCTGGCAACAAGCGTTTGCCCGACTAATTGATCTCCCGTAAATTGACCTAGTAAGGTTCCACCTATAAATGGGAATCCATCATAAACCCAAATAAAATCCGCTCCGTCCTGATAGTTAAATTCTGAAAAAGTCAAACTAACTACAGTCGCTCCCGGAGGCGCAATAATCAAACCGCCGAAACTCCCTTCGAAGTAATCTCCATTGGCTCCTCCTGAATCATAAATTGTTCCTTCACAAACGGTAATCGTATCTTGTAAGCCATGTAGAGGAATTGAATTGTTATAACAATCTAATTCCACGGTGATGTAATCTGCTTTTATATTCGTGTCACAGCCTAATGAATTACAAGTGGTTAAGGAAACCGTATAGCTTCCGTCTGCGCTGTAGTTGTATGAAGGGCTTTCTTCGGTCGAGGTGTTACCATCGCCAAAGTCCCAAAGCCAAGAGGTAGGCACATTTGTAGTGGCATCAGCAAATTGAACAGGACTGTTGCCGCAAACAAAAGTTGGGCTGGCGCTAAAGTCAGCGACAACTGGGGCAATAACATAAAGCGTAATGGCTATGTTTGCTGTAGGTTGTAAAGGGTCGTTAGTTTGTACAACTACTGTTAAGTTGTAAACGCCTGTTGATAATCCTGCGCTTTCCAAAAGGATGTCTAATGTCTGGCTTCCATCTATGCCAACGGTGCCAGTCAATGGTGTAATTGTCAAGAAGCCTTCGGAAGGAGTACCTAGGTCTAAGTTCAATATAAATGGATTGTCTGGCGCCAAGAATGCTCCATCAGCTATTAGCATACCAGAGCCAAGGTCAGTTAAACTGTAAGCACTTAAAGCGCCATCTCCAAAAATATCATATAGATTAATCGTGTAGGTTTCGGAGGTTGATAGGCCTGTCAAAGCAATGCTGTAATCGGTTAGTGCTTCATAATATTCGCCATTCGAACTAGTTACCATTTGACCCTGTCCGTCTAGGAGTTCCCAATAGAACTCACCACCCCATTGGTCTGTTGTAAAGTCGAATTGGAAACCTGTCAAATCTGAAAAAGGATTTATGGCATAATCGAGGTCTGCTTCACCAATATTGCCAAGGTTGACAAATAGGTTTGTATCTTGACCAGCTATTAACTCTACTGTAAACTGTGTTGGATCAATGGTAAGTGATGGGGCCGCGATACCTGATCCCGTTAGGGTAACGTCTATCGCCGTCCCAGCGTTATTTTCTATGGAAATTATTGCTGAGTAAGATTGTATTTCTCCAGGTGTAAAGGTTACTTCGATGTCTCTGATTTCTGCTGGAGCTAAACTAAATGCTGGATCATTATTGATAACAAAGGCAGCTTCATTACTACTTAAGCCAGCAATCGTTAATTCGTCTGTCCCATCATTTTCTATTGTAAAAGAAAGTGTTGAATTTGCGCCTACTTGTATAGCTCCGAAATCGAGATTGTTGGCGGATACCGAAATACTCGGAGAACCAGTTACCGTCAATGTCACTGGGATTGTTATTTGAGGATTGTTCGGATCATTACTATTAATGGTAAGCTGACCTTCGTAGATGCCAGCATTTAAATTAGTAGCATCAAAAGATATATTGTAATCATTACAAGCATCTGAATTAAGAAGGTCTTCATTCGCTGAGGCGGATAGCCAAGAGTTGAAGTTTGAGCTACCCCCAGTTGGAGGAGGAAGAAAGAATGGCGTTTCAACAGAAGTATCTATAAAGCCTTCATAGATTATCATTCCGCTTTCCGTATCGTACCACACAAAGTTATCTATGGCTTGGGTACCATTTGTTGTTGACAATGCAAAATAGTACATTGTATTTTCATCTAGGCCAGAAATGTGAACTGGGTAAGTTTGATTAGGCGCATAGGTGGTATTGCTTTCTTGCAAAACTTGAAGATTTTCATCCATCAATAACCAGATCAAATCTTCTCCATTCTCATTAGTTGTAAACTCAAAATGATAACCAAAACCACTGCCCGCAGCCTCGCTACTTATATCGAATAGTAAATCCCCAATCCCTACGTTACAAATGTTTAAAATTTCAGAACCAGTTGCTCCAGCTTCCAGCGTAATGTTGTATTCAGAAGGGTTATGGCTAATTGAAGGCGCCTCCTGAACAGTAATGATAATTGTTTCGGAAACATCAGTACCGCTACAATTCTCGGCAGTCATGCTCACTTCATAAGTTCCAGGGCTGGTATAAGTATGAGAAGGATTTTGCTCAGAGGAGCTATTGCCATCTCCGAAAGACCAGTTCCAAATACCAGGACCATTTTCACTTTCGTCCATAAATGAAACAGGTACATTCAAAGGTGTATTTGTAGTAGAAGCTGATATGTTTGCAACGGGTGGAAGTGAGGATCCATTGGCCTGCCAAAGCATGGCAAAACCGCTGAAGTTGTTAGCATGGTCGCTAGTGAAATAAATAATAATGGAGGAAGCGTCGATGATAATAGGCTGTCCATCATTTGGTAAATCAGTACCTACATAATTACCATAGGATTCATAAGTTTCTGGATTGTAAATAAAAAGTCCATCAGTGTGTTCAAAGTCACCAAGGTCAAATTCGGTGAAGGTCAATGCGATACTAGTTGCTCCCGGAGGTGCAATGGTAACGTAGCCGAAGTTACCTTCTGTATAATCGCCATCAGGGCCACCGCTATCGAAAAGGATACCGTTACAAGCTAAAGTGGTTGTATCGCCAAAAGTAGGGATGTTAATACCGTTGGTACAATTAAAATCACTGGAATCATAGACAATGGCATTGGTGTAATTTATGGTGTCACAACCATTGTCATTACAAGTAGTTAGCGAGATGTCATAAGTCCCGTCAGTAGTATAGTTATGTATTGGATTTTGATCTGTAGAAGAATTGCCATCTCCAAAATCCCAGAGCCAGCTATCGGGAAAGCTGCTGGAGTTGTCCGCAAAATTAACCATTCCTGTACAAGTAAAACCTGAGAAAATTGCTGCTGCAACAGGTGGATTGTCGTTGGTAACACAATTAAAGTTCATCGCAAAGCCTGCAGCAGAAATGGTGAAATCGCTTTCAAAGTAAACAGTTGCAGATTGCCCCGGTACCAATATCGGTGCACCGTTGTTGGGCAGTTGGTCACCTGTATAGAAGCCAATAACTTGTCCGGTGACAGAATTCCCTTGAACAATGACTAAAAAATCAAAGGTGTTCTCAATAACAAATTCGGAAAAAGTGATTTCAATATAATCACCTTCGGGTACTTCAATGTAAGCGGCACTTCCGCTATCATTGACATAGTCTCCATTTGGGCCACCAGAGTCATAGAGTGTACCACTACAGGTCTCTATAAGAAGGTCTTCATTCGAAGGTAATTGGTAATCCTGGCTGCATAGCTGCAAGGACAGGAAGCATAGTAATAAGAGTAGAAAATTACGCATTGCTATTATATTTTGATATTTGGTTAATACGTTGTTTTAGGCTATTTGGATAGTTATTGATCCTATGCCTTAGGACAACTGATGCTCTCAATTAATACCTATGCAATGCGATTGGATTTGGTTGCCCAAGTAAGTGTTGTTTATCCTTACCTTTTCGTACTTTTGTAGAACATTAGGAATAAAAAAGCGTAATTATTCGAATACTAGAGTAATTATTTAAAATAAAAAATCCCATGATCGTAATAACCGGCGCCCTTGGATTCATCGGCTCTTCCCTTGTCACTTACCTCAACGAAAAAGGACACAACACAGACATCCTCGTCGTAGATGATTTCTATAAAGATCATAAGGAGATAAACCTCAATAAGAAGTTCATCCGGGAATGGGTACACCGAGACATCTTCCTCGAATTTTTTAAGAATATCGCTCCTCAAGTTTCCTTCGTCTACCACCTCGGTGCGCGGACAGATACGACGTCTAAGGATAAAGCAACTTTTGATAAACTGAATCTCCAATATTCTAAGGATGTCTGGAATATTTGTGCGGGGTACAACGTCCCATTGGTTTATGCCTCTAGTGCGGCAACTTATGGCGACGGCAGCAATGGCTACAGCGATGACCACAAAGGACTTAAAAAGTTGGAACCATTAAATGCCTACGCAAAATCCAAACACCAGTTTGACCTTTGGGCCCTAAAGCAAAAAACAGCGCCTCCTTTTTGGGCAGGTTTGAAATTCTTCAATGTCTACGGTCCCAATGAATATCATAAAAAAAGAATGGCTTCCGTTGTCTTTCACACCGCTCAGCAAATCAAGGAGTCCGGTGAAATGAAGTTGTTCAAGTCACATAAAAAAGGAATCGCGAATGGCGAACAGGCACGTGATTTTATCTATGTGAAAGATATTGTAAAAGTATTGTTTCATTTCCAAAGGAATACGAAGAAGGCCAGTGGAATTTATAATGTTGGGACGGGGACGGCGAGAACGTTTAATGACTTGGCTAAGAATACTTTTAAGGCAATGGGTTTGGAGCCGGAGATTAGCTACATTGATACACCGAAAGATATTCGAAAGAATTATCAATACTTCACAGAGGCTAATATTGGTAAGTTGAGGAAAGCGGGCTATAAGTCTAAGTTTTATTCTTTGGAAGATGGGGTAGGGGATTATGTGAAGAAGTATATGAAAGGAAAGAAGGTTTATTAGTTTTCGGTAGACTAAGATCAAATGTCTTTTTCAACCTCAACCTCAACCTCAACTTCAAGAGCAACCTCAACCAGTCCGTACCGGAACCAGCCCGTTCCGGTCAGGCGGGCGGGCGGGCCTCAATGCGCTTAATACGTGCAGAAATTAAAATCTAAACGGAAATCAAAATCTAAAAACGCTCAGTTCGCAGGCCAATTTCGTAAAACCCGCGTATTAAGGGATTTGAAGTCCGTACGGACTGGTTGAAGTTGAAAAACTATTCCTCCTGCCTCACCTGATTCATAGCCGCATAATAAATCAACTGCCATTCCTCTCCAATTCGCGCAAAGCGCCGCTGCATAGAAAACATCCCATTTATATCTCGGATTTCTTCCACGATCATTCCTTCAGTCAGAGGAATAAAATTTTGCACAAAGCTAGAGTCTCTAATGTCAAATGCTTGGTGTAATAGCCAGTTTTCTTTTTGCCAGCGAAAGCCTTCTGGATAACGTCCAAGACTATCTAGCCGCGGAACGCCTTCTAGTGGAAAGGTAATGTGAGCCAGTTGAAAAAGACTGTCTCTATGGAAACGTTCATAGAAAGTGTCAAAGTCGTTTTCGCTTGTTGCTGTTGCAGCGACTACCTGCTCTGTGGAAGTATTGTTGTTAGAAACAAGGTTTTTCTTGGCGTACCAGATAAAGAACATGGTACTTAGTAGAATGCCGGTAAGCATGCCGAAAATAAATTTCATGTAAACATTTTTAGAAGGTAGATGAGGTGGATTAGGAAGATGAGGTAGATGAGGCTCCCTTTTTTCGCGCAAAAATACGTAAGTGGGAAACCTCATTCACCTCATCTTCCTAATCTACCTCATCCACCCTTTATTAAGCAATCAAATTCGTCTCCTCCGTTCCATACACCAAAACATAATCCTCTGCCACAATTTCATACTTCAAATCAAAAGTCATGTACTCGTCTCCCTTTTTAGTATAACCACTGAAGGAACCATTAGTAACATCGTAATCGAAAGGATTAATGAAGATATGCTGCTTAAAGTCTAATTGACGACGACCGTAAGCTTTGTAAAGTGCTTCCTTAGCTCCCCAATAGACATGAAGATGTTCCAATCTTGTTTCTGGTTTTAAGCTTTCCATTTCTTCGTCGCGCATGTATTTGTGTGCAATACGTTCTATTTTAGTTACTATTTTTTGAATGTCAATCCCCACAGATTGAGGAGCAGCAATGACTGCCGCAAATTCTCGGGAATGGCTAATGGAGATGTCGTATAAAGAATCAACCAGGAAGGGTTTTCCGTTTTCATCCTTAATACATGCCCCTCTTTTTTCTCGTCCCGTCATCTTATGGAGTAATAACCGACTGGCCAGCCATTCCAACCTCCGATGTCCTTTGATCTCTGCAATATAACGCTCCTCTTCCTTTGTCAGCAGTAGTTGCTCAAGAAAGAAAACCTCCTCTTCCTCAATTTTCCAAAGTCCAATTTCGGCTTGATTTGCTAGTATTTTTTGGTTGTATAAAGGCATGAACGGTTAAGGATTTTCATTTTTCGGAAAAAGAAGCACGCTATACCCAGCACGAAGTGGTTTGGGCGAATATGTCGAGGTTAATTTTTTCAGATCAAGGCAATCACTTACGATCCCGAAGGGTAAATGTCCAGTGGACATGTAAGTAATTGATCCGCTTGCGGACGGGAAGCCAGAGGCGATGCCTTAGCATCGGCGAGGCTTTCTAACGCAGAGCAGGATGAATTAATCCGGCAGATGAAGTCCCAAACGACTTCTTAATGGGTATATACATCAAAGATCCGATGAACGAAGGTAAAAAAAGCCCACAAAATACTTCCCTCAATAGACCTCCTTTTTCAATAAGCTTCCTAATTTTGCCACATGATACTATCTGACAAAAAAATACTAGAAGCCATAGGAGATGGCAACATCATCATTGAGCCTTTTAAAAGGGATTGTTTGGGCACCAATTCTTACGATGTGCATCTCAGTAAATTCATGGCGGTTTATAAAAATCGAACCTTAGACGCAAAACAGCACAATACCATTGAAGAGGTAATTATCCCCGAAGAGGGCTACGTCATTCAACCTGGTATTCTTTATCTTGGGGTAACGGAGGAATATACAGAAACACATCATACCGTTCCTTTCCTAGAAGGGAAATCATCAGTAGGTCGCCTTGGTATAGACATTCACGCTACCGCTGGAAAAGGAGATGTTGGATTTTGTAATACTTGGACTTTGGAAATCTCGTGTGTACAGCCAGTAAGGATTTATGCAGGTATGCCTGTTGGTCAATTGATTTACTTTAAGGTGGAAGGAGAGATTGAAAATTATTATAATAAAAAAACAAACGCGAAATATAATTCACGTACCATCAAACCAGTGGAATCTATGATGTGGAAGAATAAGTTTTAAGCGTTTATACTATAGTTACAATAGAATAGGGCATATTTGCTAACACGCAAATATGCCCTATAAAGTAGAAAACTTAGCTTAAACTACTGCTGCAGTTCGCTAGGCACATCAATACGTTCTACCACTGGTTCAACAGCTCCTTCATTATTATGTACAATCAACTCCACTCTACGATTATACTGTCTTCCCGCTGGCGTATCCTTTCCATTTAATTCGTTTTTTGCAATTGGAGAATCTTCTCCAAAGGTACTGATGCGAATACGAGTAGAAGGTATTCCTTTTTTGAGTAAATAGCTTTCTGCAGCTTTCGCACGGTTCATTGAAAGCGTATTGTTATATTCCAAAGAACCTTTGGCATCTGTATGTGCGCTCAATTCTACGTTATACTGTGGATTGGCAATCATCATTTGAAATAAACGATCTAATTGCAGGGTCGATGCTCGACGTAAATTGTACTTGTCGAAATCAAAAAAGATGGATTGTATCTTCGTTGGATCCATTGCCATACCGCAAGCGAGAGAGCAGCTGTTTCGGATTTTGCCCATGTCGATTACTCGAGCATTGTAGCCTAAGGTCTTCGCATTTTTAGCGGAAGCCGTCGCTGCATTTTCATCAGCAAAGCCAGCGATGTAATATTTGTGAATATTGTTATGATCCTCCATGTGATAAACGCCAGTCAAACCTTTGAAATAATCCAAAGAAACAGATTGGTCAAAAGCCGCTACTTGAACGACAAAGTCAGAATTTTGAGCAAAAGATTGCCCCAAGAAGAAAAGACATAACAATAGCAAAGGAAATTGTTTTCGCATGATGTTGGTTTTTATATGAAAAAATAATGGGGTGAGTATTTGTTTGGATAAGCTAAGATACAACTTCCCCGTATTATCGAGACAAAGTTAGAAGGGTATTTTTTACATGGTGAAAAAACTAAATGCAATTTCAACTACAATACTGCCAAAACAGTTCGCTTCCTTTAAATTTTTAAAAATAAATAACCCTCAACGGCAAGCTTTCACAATTGGGGGCTATTCAAAGTTTAAATTTTATGATTATAATCGCAGATGTTCTGGTACATGAATCGTACGGTAGTTGTATTGGCTAAGCTGCTCACTTTTGCCCTATTTTAATGTCGGAGAAACGCTCTTATCTGCCTTATTTCTCTATCACTTTCTGGTAAATAGAACTAATAACCAAAGCATTACTTAGATCGTACTACAAGCTCATCCACAAATAACCAAGCCTCATGCCCTGCTCCTTGTTTTCCATCTTCGATTACGCCATAGCGTTCTGCTTTTATTTTTAAATGCTGCGTCTTCGCTTTAGGGAAATCCAAGTTGAGATTAACTACTTTTTCAGTGCTCTCGGTTGGTATGTCCCTAGCCATAATTTCTGTGAATGTTTTTCCATCTGAAGAAGAAGAAATAATTACTTTTTTGGGTAAATAAATCCATTGGCCATTTCCATTGTAGAAACGAAGACTAATGTTATTGATATCCTGTATTTTGCCTAAGTCTATTGTTGCCTCAAAATCCTCACCGCTCCAGCCTAGCCATTCGCCATCACCATAGCGCTCATTGCTGCCAACAATCCCATTGACCATGGCCGTTGCTCCTCCCATATTGTAGCTGGGATGTGGAACGTTTGTAAGACTAATTTTTTTTGCAGCAGCTTTATGCAAAAGGAAATCAGATTGTGTGGTACTACTAACCGCTTTTTCATTTTTATAACAGACTGCTTTTAGCTTGGCGTCTCCATCAAGCGAAATGGGCTTTTCGTAAAGGGTGCTTTTCTGATTTGGGATGCTACCGTCTAGGGAGTAATATATTTTCCCGTCTGGAGTAAGGCTGCTTAAATTGACCATTAGGCCGTCGGTTCCATCTGCTTTTGGGGCAATCTTAGTAGACACCTCAAAAAGATGATTGGCGTAATTGACCTTTAGTCGATCTAATTTAGGAAGGTGCTGTCCGAGCCTCTTAGCAAAATCATCATAGTTCCGTTTGGACTTTGGTGACCAGTTGACTTCTGATAAAGCAATAGCTCTGGGGAAAGCCATGTATTCCACCTGCTGCTCCGTTTTCATATATTCTGTCCAAACATTACCCTGAGCACCTAAGATATGCTTGGCTTCTTCAGCCGTTAATTCCTCTGGGGTTGGCTCAAATTGATAAACCTTTTTCAAGGGTAGAAAACCACCAATAGCTAATGGTTCCTCTCCTGAGTTTGATTGGTAATAATCAAAATAGCAATGAGAGGTCGGTGTCATAATGACATCGTGTTTTTGACGAGCTGCTTCTATCCCCCCTTCCATTCCTCGCCAGGACATGACGGTGGCATTGGGTGCTAAACCACCTTCCAGTATTTCGTCCCAGCCAATGATTTGTTTTCCATTTTTATTAAGAAATTTTTCAATTCGACCAATGAAGTAACTCTGTAAGCCTTCCTCGTCTTTCAATCCTTCTTTCTTAATCAATTGCTGACAAAATGTACTTTTCTTCCAAGCCGCCTTTGGGCATTCATCTCCACCGATGTGAATGTATTCCGAAGGGAAAAGAGAGATAACTTCTAACAATACATTTTCAAGGAAGGTGAAAGTCTCTTCCTTTGGACAATAGACTTCTTCAAAAACGCCCCATAGGGTAGCTACTTCCGTAGGACCTCCAGTACAACCTAGTTCAGGATAAGCTGCAATTGCTGCCTGAGAATGCCCTGGTAATTCAATCTCTGGAATCACGGTTATAAATCGTTCTTTAGCATAAGCCACAATGTCTTTTACTTCTTCCTGCGTATAAAAACCACCGTGTCGTTTTCCGTCAAACTGATGTGGCTGATCACTGTAGTGTCCAACTAAGGTCTCCGATCGAAAGGCAGCTATTTCTTGTAGCTTAGGATATTTTTTGATCTCTATTCGCCACCCCTGGTCTTCTGTCAAGTGCCAGTGAAAAGTATTGAGCTTGTGCATAGCCATCAGGTCGATGTATTTCTTGATAAAAGAACTGGGGAAGAAATGACGTGCTACATCAAGGTGCATGCCTCGATAAGTATAGCGAGGACTATCTGTAATGTTTGCACAAGCAAAAGAGGCTTGTCCTTTGTTTTTGTTGTATAGTTGTAACAATGTTTGCACGGCATAAAAAGCACCTGCAGGTTCTGCTGCTTCGATCAATATATCGTAAGGGCTTACCGATAACTTGTAGCCTTCCTTGTTCGGAATCGCGTCATTTTTTCGAAAGCTAATTACATCTTTTTGGATTTCTCCTTCTGTGAGCTTAAGTTTTAGACCACTACGTACTTCTATTTCTTTTTGAAGAAACGCAGCAATATTTGTAAAACCATTGTTGCTGTCTTCTGATGTAATACTGACTTGGTTGCTGATCTGGAATTGTCCACTGATCTCCTCTAGCTGTTCTGGAAGAGGAATTAGGTTGTACTCGTTTTTTTGTAAATCTTCGGAGACTGATGTTTGGCAGGTCAGGAAAAAGCAACAGCAAGCAAGGAGACTTATGATGATTCGATTCATGTTGTTTTGTAATGAGTGTAAATTATCGAGAAAGCCTAAAAGTAATCAAAAACCATCTTTTAGCTAATACCGCTTTAAAAAAATCCTTCGCCTCATAACTCTGTTCCTCAATTTCCTTATCTTTGTGTACATTCTCGAAAAATGTAGCTTTTTAGCGCTTGGAATAGTGCGATAAAGCTATACCCCCAAATAACAAAATAGTAGAGCCATCAATCGTTAACAACTAAGGGTTGAAAGTTGGTCTTACTTTTGAAACACTATAGAAAAAATAACAATATGAAAGATAGGTGGATGCTGATCCTTTTAGTACTACTTTCCGGTGTATTTGCTTGTAATAATGGAGCGCCAGTAGAAGAACGTGGCCAACTTGGAGCCCTTCCAGTAGCCGAAACCAGCGCATCAGAAAGAAAAAGAAAAGAACCTGAGGTCGGTACGATCATAGATCGTTTTAATGGAGTGGCCATTTATTACAATGGAAACTTACGTAACACCGATGGCAGAAATGTAACTTCAGATGGTTATAACTTAGGCCTCAAGTGGCAATGTGTGGAATTTGTCAAAAGATATTACTACCTCCGCTACGGACACCGTATGCCCGATCCTTGGGGACATGCCATAGATTTTTTCAATAAAACGCTTCCTGATAATGCTTACAATTCGCAACGTGGATTACAGCAATACAAAAACCCCAGCGTAGAAAAACCCAAAGTAGAGGACATCATTGTTTTTGCAGGCGAAGATGGAAATCCATATGGTCATATCGCCATCGTTTCTAAAGTAGGACCAAACTACATTGAAATAGTACAGCAAAACGTAGGCAAGCAAAGTCGTTACACACTGCCCCTTTTCGACATGGTAGATTCCTGGCGAATTGCCAATATAGATGTATTGGGCTGGCTGGGTAAACGATAAGGGGAAATTGAAAATGGATAATTGAAAATGGATAATTGAAAATTAACCAATTCGTACCTTATGAGGCTAGTTGTGAATGAGTTGTATATTAGAGCCATCGAAAAATTACGTTAGCTCTGCGTTTTCTATGGTTTTTCCAAACTAAGGTTAAGAAATATTATAATTTCGA
>CAZDTI010000045.1:0-30546 GCA_964508085.1 uncultured Saprospiraceae bacterium
AAAATTAGCTAATACATTCGAAGTGAACGTATTAGCTAATTACAGAGAGACCCTATTTAATTCAACAGGAACGATGCCTTCGGAAATAGTACTGTTTCTCTACTTTGCTAAGTTTATTTTTTGTCAAAGGATCACAGTTCCAAACCCTCTAAATTATTCAACGTTAGAAGGTATTACCGTTACAACCTCTCCCGAAGTTCCAAATTATATCGGTCGCCAGGGCTTAGCAGGTAAAACTCGCGACTTCCTTTCGGTAGTGCTATATATTGATTTTTGTCCTCCGACCACATTTTGCCATCATAAAAAGCGACATAACTTTCTCCAATTACTTCTGCAATGTTTCCCTGGATGTAAAGGCCCGCATTCTCATCCAAACCGATGCCGAGGAGCTCAGGCCGGTTGTCTAAAATTTTAAAAAGGTCAAATTGTCTATTCCGTTTGAGTAAGTGTTGATCAATGGCTACGTTGCTAATCAATCCAAAACCTTCTTCATGATCACCCATCATGATGGTGTTGGTTTTTGTATCTCCTCTTGCGAGGTAGGAGCCTTGTATCGTAGCTCCAGCAGAAGATCCGCAGACTACACCACCACGATTTAGCACGCCTTTTATCGCTTCTAATGTTTTTGTATTCAAATAACTATCAGCTAAGCGCCATTGCCGTCCACCAGTGATCCAGACTCCAGTAGCGCTTTCAAGTTCTTTGTAGAATTCTGGAGTGTTGGCTTCTTTTGGGCTTCGGGTGTGAAGTACTTGTACATTTGTAAACCCTTTGTTGTAAAAGCGTTGTTTGTGTTTTTTGAATTCTGGATCTTGACTTAACCATTCATCCCCGGCAGCTGTTGGAATTATTACAATCTTAGCCTCCTTACCTCCGGCCAGTGCGGTAAATTTTTCATAAAAGACATCTGCTTCTGCTGCTCCTCCGATAATGATGAGCGAACCTTTTTCAGGGCCTTTTGTTTGCATGTTTTTATCGTTTTGATAAGCAAATAATGCACAGCTGGCAATGAGTAATGTAAGAACTAGTAGCACAGTAGCGGATTTGAATTTGCGTAACATGTATAAGTTTTATAGTCTTAAAGCGCAAAATAAATACTTCCCCTAATCCCAAATCTATTACCCGGCACATCTCCATTATAATTCAAACGCCAGATGGCATCGAACCTGAAAAAGCGGAAGATATTTTCAATACCGACACTAGCCTCCATGAAAGGTTCTCGATTAGGAACTCGAAGTCGAACTTCATCGTCCTCGGTGGTGTTTTCAAAAAGACCAGTTGCATTTCTTGCACGATTACTGTCACTCATATCACCGATGATGGCTCTGAAGTTAGCCACAGATCGCAATCTGGCTTTTCGCAAAAACGGTACAAGCTGTAAGATGAAACCATCGAAGTGATGATCTAGATTTATTTGTGCAAAACGATCCATCGCAAAAGTATATTCGGCTATAGAATTGAACCCGTTGAGATTCATGATAAAACCTTCATTACCTATGGGGATAAACATAGCGGTATAAGGGACATCACCTAAAATTTGTCCAGCCGTCAGTCGCATTCGGGTATAGCCTAAGGCACCCCAACGGAACTTATCCGTTACCGTTAATTGGAAGGCATCGAATTCCAAATCACTATCCAGAATATCTTTAAAACCTTTGGTGTATTTGAAAGAAACTACTGGAAATTTGCTACCTAAACTCGTCCGGGCGTAATTACCAACCAGATAAAGCTCATCATAGGCATAACGAAATTCTATGGAAGCCTTTGTGTTTTCATAGTTGGTTATTCCCATTCCATCATCGGCCTGATATTCAAAGTTAAATAGCGGGTTGATTCTTTCATTAGCAACGGTAACCCGTGCAGAAAGCCCCATTTTCCACTCGTGGAAGTAATTGACGGCGAGATGCTCTACATCTAACAATTTGAAAGGGATGTTTCTTCTTAAAAAATAAGAGGATCCCACACCGGTTCCTCCCAAGGTGAAATTGGGGCTAAAGTTAGGAGTCGGACTGAAATCTTTGAGGTAGCCAAAGGAAAGTGCCTTTCGCGGACTTTTGTCAAAGAAATAATAAAAATCCGCGCCGTATTTCCATTTTTTATCGTCCCATCCATAGGCGCCATAAGCACCTGCTAAAAACTTTTTGCTGATGCCTGTACTGGTCGCCAATCCAAATTTGGTTCTAAATCCTTCTACCTCATTGGAAGATAAAAAATCATAGACGTTTCCAATTTCAATGTATTTCCCGGCGACATAACCGGTGAAGAGCGTAGTGGTTATTTTTTCCCAAACGTCAATAATCGGTAATTCTTTAATGGTGTCAATTAAGAAATAAGCTGTTTCTTCAGAAGCTTTCAGTTGGACATGCCTACTCTTTGCCCAGTAATCGTCTCCTTTTTTGAAAGCGTCAGGGAGTACTTTTAATTCATCCTTTATTCCTGCTTTGACAATATCGGCATCAAATTTAAAGTCGCGATAGGTGGTGTTCCTTTTGGCTTGAACCCCCGGAGCATTTTCACGGAGTTTTTTGAAAACCTGAGGGACAAAAGGAGCAGTTACCGTTGTAGAGGTTACTGTAATGTAGTCTTTCAAAGGTACCCACAATGAATCGCTGTACATTTGATACTCCTGAATGATGGATAGCTTTTCTACAAAGTTCAAATGGACTTCCGAGAGCAATTGCATCTTTATTTTTTTGATTGCAAAGGTCGAATCGTGTACCCAAATATCTCCATAGAAACCATTTATTCCTTTGTGTTTTGGAAAGTATTGAATTTGGTAGCACCACTGATTTTCGACAAAAGCAGTGTCAATCAAATAGTATCTGTAGTAGTTGGTTCCGTTATCGCCAACAGGGCCAGCGAATTTTTTTGACACCAAATCAATCCAGTTGTCATAAGCATTGAATTGAACTTCCGCCACACCTAACAATTGTCCTACACTTTCGTTCTCATAATCCCCAACGAGCTTAATGGCCTTGATCTGCTCGTTTTCTTTTTTAGGATTTTTTTGAAAATAGAAATCCGACAAAGCTTCCGAAACAAAAAGAGGAAGGAAGGGTTCGTCTTCAGAAGTACTGTCAACGTGCTCAAAGATAAATTCAAAGGGCTTATTGATTTTCATGTTTTTGAACTCCTCGGAGATGTTGATCAGATCAACTTCCATCTTATTATAAACTTCACAAGAGTAAGCATCGAAATTTTTCCTATTGTTCTTTTTTTTGTTTTTTATTACCTTTCTCATGATACCGTAAGCCGGATCTTCTCCACTCGTGGTGACCACTACTTCTGCCAGATTTAAGGCGGAAGCTTCCATCTCTACTTTTAGTACATTCTTGCCTTCGTATTTAATAACAAGTGTTTCGTAACCCAGCGCCGAAGCTTCTAGGATGTCAGGAGCAGTCTTAAAAGTAATTTCAAAATTACCATCAAAATCACCAGAGACTCCTTTGGTTGGATTGGATTGTAAATAAAAATTAGCGAAAGGAATGGGTTCCTTGGAATGCTTGTCAATGATGAGACCTGTAATGGTGACCTGGCTGAAAAGGAAGATTGCATTCAAAGCAAGAAAAAACGTTAAATAGAATCGTTTTCCTGTTTCCCTTATGATTTTATAGGTTAATACAGAGTTATTCTCTTTAGGAATAGCTTTCATAGATTGAGGTTATAAATAGGATAGTTATTTAATGTAAATACTTGGTTCACGTACTGAGTATTAAAAGTAGAAGGTTTCATGGAAACTTCTACGATAGAGAACGTTCATTTTTGTAAATCGTTGTCAAAATCGTATTTGAAGAAGATTTTTTTGCACGGAATTGACAAAATACCATATCCTTTTGGGTGTAATAGTAGATAAGACATATTTACCAGGACTATTCTTCTTCCCTAGGATAGGTTCACTATATTTGAGCTAGAAATTAAGCATAAGTCGTCAACAATCAAATAAAATGAAACTCAGCATATTTCTTCACCTCTCCTTTCTATTTCTTTTTTTTCTTAGCTTCAATGCTTTTGGCCAAAGCCCCAATCCGGTTCAATTGCGCTGTGAATATAAAGAGAACCCAAAGAATATTGATATACAAAACCCTCGATTGAGTTGGCAAATGACAAGTCAAACTACAGAACGGGGGCTAATGCAGAGGGCTTATCAAATACAGGTGGCAACCAGTTTAGAAAAGCTGAAGATAAGTAAAGAATTACTTTGGGACTCCAGAAAGCAAGAAAATGAACAGTCCGTCCACATTCCTTATGAAGGCCCGAAGTTGGAAGCGCGTCAGGAATATTATTGGCGAGTGAAAATTTGGGACAATAAAAATAGAGAAAGCGATTGGAGTGAAGTCGCTCAATGGGAAATGGGTTTAATGAATAACAGGGAATGGAATGCGCAATGGATTGAAGTTGCTTTTGAAGAAAAGGAAAAGGCCTATAATCCTTGCCCCTTGTTACGAAAGGAGTATAACTTGAAAGGTAAGGTTGCAAAAGCCAGATTGTATATTACGGCTCATGGACTTTATGAAGCTTACTTGAATGGGGAGCGAGTGGGCGACGAGTTATTTACGCCAGGTTGGACCAGCTATAACAAGCGATTACAGTACCAGACCTATGATGTAACTAAATTGTTACAAAATGGAAACAATGCACTGGCTGTCCGTTTAGGGGATGGTTGGTTTCGAGGTCAATTCGATTCTCGTGATAGATGGAATACGTTGTATGGCAATAAAACAGCACTCCTGTTTCAACTAGAAGTGACCTATGAAAATGGAGAAACAGAAACAATAGTCTCTGACAAAAACTGGAAAGCGTCTACGGGAGCAATTGTGATGTCAGGAATTTATGATGGAGAGGTTTATGATGCCAGATTGGAAAAGCGCGGTTGGACAAAAATAGGTTATGACGATAGTGATTGGAAAGCAGTTCGGGTGGCGGAGTATTCCAAAAAGCGTTTGGTTAGTACCGAAGGAGTCCCCGTTCGGAAAATAGAGAAAGTAGAACCGATTGAAATAATCCGTACGCCAAAAGAAGAATTGGTGGTTGATATGGGACAAAATTTTGTTGGTTGGGTTCAGATAAAATTGAAGGGAAGGGCAAGAGATACCATTACACTCTACCATGCGGAAGTGCTGGACAAGGATGGCAATTTCTACACGGCTAATTTACGAACAGCAGCTCAGAAGGTACAATACATTTTAAATGATTCCAACGAACAAATTTTCGAACCTCATTTTACCTTTCAAGGATTTCGATATGTCAAAATAGAAGGTGTTACCGATGAGTTTTCTCTTGAGGACATAACTGGAGTTGCGATCTATTCAGATATGGAAAAAACGGGAACTTTTGAATGTTCAGATTCCATGATCAACCAATTACAAAGTAATATTGAATGGGGACAAAAAGGAAATTTTTTGGATGTTCCAACAGACTGTCCACAGCGGGATGAGCGAATGGGTTGGACAGGTGACGCACAGGCCTTTGCGAGCACTGCTTGTTTTAATTTTAACGCTGCTGCTTTTTATACAAAGTGGTTGCAGGATTTGAAAGCAGATCAATTAGAGAATGGCAGTGTACCCTGGGTGGTTCCAAATGTTTTACGAGGCCATGGTTCTACCGGATGGGGAGATGCTGCAACAATTGTTCCCTGGACGATGTATTTAAAATATGGCGACATTCGTATTTTAGAACGGCAATATGATAGTATGAAAAAATGGGTAGCTTACCTCGAGGGCTTATCAGCGGGAGATTTTCTAGTCCAAGAAGGAAGACATTTTGGAGACTGGCTGTTTTTTATTCATCCAACAGAATGGAATGTCAAACCAGGACATACCGATATCGACTTCCTGGCCACTGCTTTTTTTGCCTACTCGACTCAACTGACATTGGAGGCAGCGAAGGTTTTAAAAAACGAAAAAGATAGCGCCCATTACAGTCAACTTCTTGCAAAAATTAAAGCAGCATTTCAACAAGAGTTTTTAACACCAAGTGGTCGATTAAGTCCACATTCTCAGACGGCTTATACCATTGCTTTGGCGTTTGATTTATTACCAGAAGCGCAAAAATCGAAAGCGGTAGCCTATTTGGTTAAAGACATTACAGATCGGAAATTTCATTTATCGACAGGTTTTTTAGGGACGCCACATTTGTGTCATGTCTTATCTTCTAACGGTCATACCGATGTTGCATTTAAATTGTTATTTCAAAAGAAGTACCCTTCCTGGCTATATCCCATTACGAAAGGAGCCACAACGATTTGGGAACGCTGGGATGGTATCAAACCAGATGGCAGTTTTCAAAACACTCGGATGAATTCTTTCAATCATTATGCTTATGGAGCTATTGGAGATTGGATGTATCGAGTCATCGCAGGGATAGAAGTGGATACTGAGCAACCGGGATATAAACATATTCGCTTTCAACCACATCCGACTAAAGAGCTGTCTTATGCGAAAACGACCTATGAATCTTTATACGGATTGATTGCTTCTGGATGGGAGCTTAAAGATGGGCGCTTTCAATTGGAGGTGAACCTTCCGCCGAACACAACTGCGACAGTGGTGTTGCCTGATGCGTCTCTTGATAAGGTGTTGGAAGGAAATACGGAGGTCAACGGAGTAACCGGTATTTTGAAATCAGCACAAGAAGGAAAAAATACAATATTACTGTTAGGTTCTGGTTCTTATCAGTTTAGTTACCCGATGTTATTAGAAGAATAACGAGTTTAATTTATTAAGATGAAAGGAAAAAAGAACATAATGTGGATACTATTCGCTCTGTTTTTCGGGGGCTTAGTCAGTGGAATTTTATTATTTAAACAACAACAGTTTCACGAAAGTCAAAAGCTCGTTTTAGAAAAGGTACTTCAACAGCAGGTGGTATTGGAAGAGTCGATTAAAAAAGGTAGGCTGGCTGTTTTGATGAACAATGTTCTGGATAAGGTCGATGAGGAACTAGAGCGTAATTCGGATAGAAAGCTAACGGAGGAGACCATCGCAAGAATAGCAGCTTTGAGTTATTCTTTCGAACCATATAATTATAAGGAAGGAGATAGTTTGACCACTAAAAAATACAGCCCAGAGCGAGGCCAGTTGTTGTTGGCGCTAGTTAATATGAAAATGGATTCCAGCTCTTTTAGAAAGATAAAATTGAAGACTTCGTTTTCGGGAGCGGCTTTGAGTGGAGCAAATTTGGAAGGTTTTGATCTGAGTAGAATTGACTTGAAGGGGGCGAATTTGAGGGAGGCAGATTTGAGAGGGATAAATTTGAGCGAAGCCGATTTGATGGAAGCAAACCTGTGGGGAGCGAATATGAGAGCTGCGAATTTGAAGGGGGCAAGTTTGAGGCGGGCGAATATGGCTTGGGTGAATTTGAAAGACGGGGTGATAAGGGATGCGGTTATGACTGGGATGGATATGACTAGTGCGAAATTGGGTGGTTTGGATTTTAGAGGGGTTGATTTGAGGGTTTCTGATTTGAGCTATTCTTTTTTGAATGGAGCAAATTTAACTGAGGTGAAAATGGAAGGGGCCTTTTTTAGAAAGGCTAATTTAACGGCGGCTGATTTCAGTAATGCAAGTGTTAGGAATACAGATTTGAAGCTTGCAGTTTTAAAGGATGCTAATTTTAGTGGTGCTGATTTGAGTGGCTCCGATTTAAGTCAAGCGAACTTGAGTCAAGCGAATTTTACAGGCGTCGAATTGTACAAGGTAACCTTTGAAGAAAAGAAGTGGTTTGATGTTTTACAAAAGTGGCAAGTGAAAGGAGTTGAAAATTTAGGAGAAAAATATGAAATTTCAAAAGACTTAAGTAAGTTCTCTAATTATTGGTTACTGCCCATTCAGAACAAATGACATTATCATTTCTTTCTCTTCCCTCTAAATCCGGAGACATCGTTCATTACAGTATTAATTTTTTCTGCAAAAGTTATGACCATCTCATCTTCGGGACTAAAGGGCTTAAAACCAATCTGAAAAGACCAACTGAAATACTGCTCTACTTCATTTAGGTAATTAGCCAGTAATTCTGGTGTCCAACTGGTCTTGCTATTAATACCATATTTTTTGCTAAGTGTTTTACCCAACTCCTGTCCCCATTCATTATTAATAATATCTACGTAATTATCAATCGGTCCTTTTTCGAGGTCTTTTAATTGCTCACTTGTAAATTGTCCATTTATCAACTCTGGCATATGAGCACGTTCATGTGCATCCGCTATGAAATCGGCAAAGCTTTCGGAGAAAATAGAGGTTATAAAAGCTTGTGAAATGATATGATTAAAGGAATTGATATACCCTTTTTCGGAAAGGTCTTCTGGAGGAATGGAAACAAGATCGCCCTCATCAATATTATGTACTATTCTCTCAGCAATATTATAAAAAGCGACATCTCCTTCTCCAAATACAATATTTCTCCGCCTAGACAAGTTAAACACCCTCGGCAAATTCCGCTTATGAAAAATCAAATAAGGAAAGCTCAAGCCTAACCAAATTTTGTCACCCCAACCTCCAGCCCATGCCTCTGTCATATCTCGTTCACTAACCCCAAACCTAAGATTGCTGACTACTTCTCGACCGTGACTCTTATGTGTAATACGAACAGAGGGAGTTGCGTGCATCATAGGATCGGCCCCTTTCACACCTTCAAAATATTGAATATGGATGACCTTTTTTAACTCTTCCAATGTTTGAAATTGAGTCAATAGCAAAGCTCCTTTACTGTGCGAAATTGTATCTGGTTTGGTTGGAAGGCTTGACGAAAAATGCGACTCTTGTTTGCAACTAAGAAAAATAAGGAAAAGGAACAAAGGAAAATATTTTGAGAGACTCATAAACGCTAATATAAGCTACTTTTTATATGCAAAATAATTTTTGTTGTAAGGAAAAGCTGTTAACAATCAATTTTTGTTTTTCACTGATATTAGTATATATTGTTGAAAACTATAATTCTAACCAAATACAAAACTAGAGGTACTTATGAACATAGAGAAAAAAATACTACTTGTTATTTCATATTTCTTTCTAACGTTTTCCTTAGAAGCAAAGGATTATAATATCCTTTCTTTCGGTGCTGTAGCTGATGGAGTAACCATTAATACCGTCGCTATTCAAGCAGCAATAGATAAAGCAGCTACAGAGAATGAAAAAGCTGGACGAGTCATTATCCCCGCTGGTCAGTTCTTATGTGGAAGTATTGTTGTAAAATCAAATGTCGAAATTCATTTGTTAGAAGGCGCTGTTTTATTAGGAAGTACTCAGATTTCAGATTACTTAAAGTTAAACAGATGGAAAGCTTTAGTTATGGCGGATGGTCAGCAGAACATTTCTATTACGGGGAAAGGTACATTGGATGGCCAAGGCCGTGAATTGGCTTTGAAGATTGATAGTCTTTTCTACATTGGGCAAATTGACAGCACGCAATACACTTTCCCAGAAATGCGTCCTAGAGAATATCTACGCCCACAGATTATTGAATTTGTAAGATGCAAAAATATAAAAGTCACAGGTGTTACCATTAAGAATTCAGCCAGTTGGGTGCAAACTTATGATCGCAGTGAAAACATAACAATTGACAACATCAGTGTCACCAGTGATGCTTATTGGAACAACGACGGAATGGATATTGGCGACTGTAAAAATGTTCGGATTACTAACTGCTATGTCAATTGCGGAGATGATGGAATTTGCTTAAAAGCACACCACAACGGCTATAGTTGCGATAGCATTTACATCGGAAATTGTACGGTTCGTTCCAGTGCCAGTGCGATAAAATTCGGAACAGCATCTATTGGCGGTTTTACCAATGTGCACATTGAAAATATAAAGGTTTATGATACCTTTCGTTCTGCAATTGCCATAGAAACAGTAGATGGCGGTTATATTGAAAATGTATTGGTTGAGAACATTGAAGCAGTAAATACGGGCAATGCCATCTTTATTCGTCTAGGGCAAAGGTATCCTAAAAAACGAGATGGAGTAATGAAGAACGTTGTCCTCCGAAATATTCGAGCAGAGATCGCCTTCGAACGTCCGGATTATGATTACGAGATTCGCGGCCCTGCGCTGCCTTTTTTTCATAACATTTTCCCTTCTTCCATCACAGGACTTCCCAATATCCCGATTGAAAATGTGACATTAGAAAACATCGAAATTGTTTATCCTGGAAAGGGAAATAATGGTTTGGCGAATATGCCTGTATCTCGTCTGAAAAATGTTCCAGAGCAATCTAACCATTACCCAGAGTTTTCCATGTTTGGCGAACTTCCAGCTTGGGGTTTTTATGTAAGGCACGTGGAAGATTTGAAGCTGAAAAACATCAAAATTTCTATTAAAGAGCCGGATTATCGACCAGCTTTTGTTTTTGATGATGTAGAGAAATTGGAATTAGAGGCGATTGATATTGGTGGAGATGAGAAGAAAGAGTTGATTATTTTTAATGAGGTAGGGGAGGTGGTTCGGGAGTGAGGTTTTATTTGAGTACTATGTACAACGCTTTTCTTCTTGCGGTCAAAAGGAGAATTTGGTTTTAGCTAAAAATTTATGTCTGTCAGGTAAGGACAAGGATTTGACTTTGATAGTATACATATATGTGAAAAAAAACTATCAATAAAAATGAATAAATAGTATGGGATTAAATCCCTTGGCCATTTCATAGAGAATCAAAGGCTCTTTACTAGTGAATAGGCTTTAATAAAGGAAATTTGACATTCAGCTAAATAAAAAAGACCGCCTCTTTAGTTCAACTAATGAGACGGTCTTTTTACTAAAGATTCATCTATCCTACAGCCACATTCGGAGTAGTGACTGCCGGCATCCAAGCTGCTTCACAACCATCAAGGGAGGTAACACACATGTTATTGCACATCGCGTTCATCGTCTCTACCCCATTGACCAACATCGTATATCTGTTCACTTCATCAGTTGTTTTGTCGCTAATACTATTCAAGCAGTCAATTTCATATTGCATCGCACAAATCGCCTCGTTTACTTTTACACTTGAATTTACCCAATTGGTGCCATAAGTGTTGACTGTCCAGGTGCCAGCGCAAGGGAAGCAATTCCAGGCAGCAGTTGCGTTAACTACATTTGGCCAATTTCCAACAATATCACTACAAACTACAACCGCACAATCTCTTACAATGCTACTACAAGCGGCAGGTACCGTGTTGTTCCAACATTGCGTCATGTTCGCTACAGTTGTACCATTAAATCCACAACAGTTTACACAAAAGTCATACATCATAGCAGAAGCGATATGAACAGGCGTGTACCAATCACAATTGACATAGTTTACGTTCACGCAAACACAAGGCGTACCGTTGTTTACACACCAGTTGTAGTCACTCCAGGAGGCGCAAGGTACTACTGTAATAACGTTGTTAGGAGAAGAACTGACATTCGGATCGTTACAAGCATTCCACACACAAGACCATACCTGATCGTTGGACATTCCATTGCTCATGTGGAAACGATCATAGCTGGTTCCGTTTTCAGCCGACCAACTGTGGTTACAAACTGTATTTTTGAAATTGGGACTATTCCATACTTTTTGGAAGATTTCAATTGCTTGGTTGACTTTAGCAAGCTGAGCGTTGGTAAACCGGCAATTTCTGTTGGTTCCAACGGTAAATGTTACATTTGACATAATTAGAGATTTTATAGTGATTAAATGATTAATCTATGGGGTTAACAAACACATATAAAAATAACGTATGTGTTTTATATATGTTTCCGAAATTTTATTTTGTTTTTATTTTCAAACCAGTAGAAGTATCAGAAAATAAGATTCAGTTGAAAATTAATCAAAGCGACCACTTGCCTGTCTGGCAGCTGGGTTCATTTTTTCATTACCTCAGAGGTGTTTTACAAACTAGAAAACTACTTAATATTATGAGATCTTTTTTAACCTTAATCAAAGTGAATTCAATGTTTCTCATTACGAAATAGAGCGCAGCGCAGATGCTAAAGATTGGATTTTTATTGGGGAAGCAAAAGCGGTTGGTAATAGCTCCTCAACACAATCCTATGACTACATTGATAAGGGGATTGGAGAAAAGGTGACGGGGAATGGATATGTTTATTATCGATTAAAGATGATTGACTTAGACAATAGTTATGAATATTCAGAGATGCGTCATATTCGTTTTGATATGGTCACGGGTTTTGAAATTTATCCAAATCCTACTACAGATTATTTTTTAGTAGTGCTGCCAGATGAAAGTACTTATGATAAACTGCTCTTACAAAATTCACAAGGGGTTTTATTGCAGGAAATAATACTAACGGAATCAACAACAAGAGTATGGCTTTCCGATTTGGAAGCTGGAGTTTACTTTGTAAGCCTGAGAAGTAAGTCAGGTGTCCAAAGAGATCCAAAGCGTTTAGCGGTGGTTAAATAACCTTCACTTAGCATCCATGTCTTTGAAACGAGCTAACAAACTGCTTCGGCCATTTGATTCCGTAACAGCAGATTGAGAACAAACGATCTAATTCGTTTTCAAAAATTTCATTGTTCGACTTTCGCTTCGTCCGGTTATTTTGATGTAATAAATACCTAGAGAAAGCGCATTGATTTCTGCTGTAGAGATTTGGAAAAGGCCGTTTTCAAAAGAAAATGTCCCGAGATAAACTCGACTACCACTTCTATCAAAAATTTCGAGTGTTCCGCTGTCAGAACCAGCAACAGGTCCTACTATTTTTAGGACATCTCTAACGGGGTTTGGAACAACTTCCATAAAAGGGATCAACTCGAATGTAACAGACTCCATATTGGAATATTCAAAGCTTCCATCTCGGTCAACTATTTTTAATCGGTAATAATTTACACCATAAAATGCAGAAACATCATAAGCCGAATATACTTGTCTGCTGCTTGAATTACCACGGCTTTTAACACTAGTTAATGGCTCAAAGCGTAAACCATCATTTGACTTCTCAACAAGATATTCATCGACATTTACTTCCATCTCGGTTTCCCAACTTAGGTATACCTGGCTATTTTGTTTCACGGCATTAAAACGACTTAGTTCTGCGGGTAATGGATTTATAATATCTGTTGACCCAATCGTAAATTTGAAAACCCCAAAAGGAGGCGGATCACCATCTAATCGTTGAGTGACACTACCGCTTTGTCCAGCACCAGTACTGCCTGTAATACTTGACATTCCGTAGTTTATCCAACTTGAACCATCACTACTTAAGCCTACGACAATAAGGGAATCCAAGTCATTTATACCACTTGCTTGGGCATCATCCCAGTGCAAGGTTACAAATACGTCTTCAACGTCTGCCTTTTGTTTCAGTTCCCAATGTTCATTATCACTAATCGTAGTTATCCCTTTTTCAAAAGCTCCAAAAGGAGGAGGATCGCCTTTATACAGCGCCGTGTATTCTGTGTTAGCATTGTTAAGTTTAGAAACTTCTAAAGGTGCGTAAGTTGAACTGTTTCCAATAGGAAAGGTAAATTTGTCTGTAGATCGTCCTCTTTTTACCAAGGGTCCATTGACATAGGCCGATTCGCTACCCCCAGAAATATTAACCTGATCAGCAATAATGATTGGAGTGTTAGCGTAGACGTCTATTACTCCTTTTGAAAGCATCATGTCGTTTTCAACAAAGAAGGTATCTTGCAAATCATATCCTACGGCATTCTCTAATTGTACAATTCCAAAGGAGAAAACATCAGACCCAGAGCCATCTAAATTTTGAGCAGCCAGGGTTTGTTTGGTGGTTCCGTTATAGGTTAAGGTAGCATCACTAGCCATTAGTAAAGCACCAAAATTATGCACTCGATAAAAGTTACCACCAATACTCAAATTGCTACCTGACTTAATGTCTATTTCTATATCTTCTTGACTAAGGGCTGTCATGCTAATATCACCTCCTACGCTTATGTTGGAACCTCCTGCTACGCCATTTATCGTTATCCTTTCGTCGCTAGAAGCGTTCAAGAATAGATTACCAGAAATGCCGATATTGGATTTGCTGTTACTGGCAGATAGTGAAAATCCATTATCACCACCAGTGTTCATAATATTAGCATCTCCCGTTAAATCCAAAATATATCCGATAGAAATACTCATCTCATTACCTCCTGATTTAGTAACGGATAAACCATCTTTTAGAATGACTTCAGCAGAATCTAGTGTAACCATTGAGAAGTTATTTCCATCTTCTAAGTTCAAATTTGTATTTCCGGTTACCTCTAAAACAGCCTTGTCGATTAAATAGATTTCATTTTCTTCTTCTGGACCTTGTGCATTTGTATAACTAAAAGAAAAGTTTCCCCTAACTTTCACACGACTAGTGTCTTGTACATTAAGGAGCAGTTTCTGACTATAACTATTGACACCTAATCTGGAGAAACTAAGATCCGATCCAACATCCAAAATAGCACCATTGAGTAGCCTGACTTCAATTCCTTGATCAACTGCCCCAAGGGTCGAAGTAAAAAAGCTTGCAACAGTGAGCGTGATGGCTCCATCCATAATGAGTTCAGCATGCCCCGGAGGAACTTCATTAGTAATAACAATACTATTGACACTGACATCTCCTACTGTTAGATCTATTTCTACGGAAAACCCTTTTATGACAACATCGTCTAATGGCCCTGGAATACTAGTAGGGTTATCGTTATTCCAGGTGTTTGGGTCATCCCATTTTCCATCAGCCACGGTATAAAATGAATGTGCGAACAAACTGTTAGAAAGCAGTAATCCAAAGGCTATAAAAAGTAAAGTCAATTTTTTCATGAGGTACTATTTAGTAAGTTAAGGGAGTCGTGATGTTGTTGGGCAATAAACGTTAAGCCTCTTTATTATACAACAAGGAGTTTCAGAAATATTTAGCGGATTACTATATACGGCAGAAAAAATATTGCGCTTTGGCTGCCAAAGCACCGAATAGAACTAGCATCAAAAGAAAATGACCTTCGATTTATTCTAATAGAAAATGCGATTTAAGCATGTCACAAACCGCAAAGCTATAGGATGTTTACAATTTTGTTGCCAATGATTAGGCTTGGTTGAACATTATTGGTGTAAGGTGACGAACGGTTGTTCTAATGCCCACTAAATTTTTAACAAAAGGGAGAATCGTTATCAAATTAAAGTATCTAAGCTTACAATTGGCCGAACCAATTTTAGCTATGCATCTGATTTGTAATATATGCGTTAAACCTTATTCTATGTGAAATAAGAGTCGACGAAGTATTAGTTAGGAATTGAATAGGACTGAAAAACATCACTTAGAATGTATTCTATCAAGGGTGTTTTTTTTCTTAAAAAGATATAACCAAGAGAGAATCACAGTCATCAGCAAAATAAGAATACCAAAGGTGTTATACGATATGAATGAAATACTAAGTCTGTTCAAATCCAAAGGAGTCATGTCACCAGCAGCAACAAAACCGCCCCATAGATAGGGGTTTGCTTCGCTGGGCGAATTAATATTGTTTAGGTAATTTAATTTCGCTAAACGGAGGGATTGATCTTTTGGTAATCCGGCCTTTAAGTTGGTGAAGAAGTCTACTGTGATCTCTTTAGTTGGTACATCAGGAACTTTCCAAAGACTTGCAACCATACTTGGTACACCTATGGCGAAAAAAGACCTGGAAAGACTCATAGCTCCCTCTCCTTTTTGCAGCTTTCCATATCCAGTATTACAGGCGCTTAAAACAACCAAATCTGCCTGGAGTTGCGTATTCCGTAACTCTTGTGAAAATAGGACATCGTCTTCACTATCTTTTGATCCGCCTTTTGTAAATAGCAGTTTGGTAATCCCAGGGTGCTGAATATCAACTAACGAATGCATAGAAAGTAATAGAATTTGATAATCTCTAGCTGTTCTTTTAAACTGGAATTCGTTTGCTTGTTGGCCGATGAATTTTTCACCGCCAAGAATATTTTGGATGGCTTCAACTTCGGCCCTTGCTCCAGGGAGAGGAAAATTGTCCGACCTCACAACGGCTGCATAATCGGATTGATTAATAGTATCTTGTGATAAAATAGACTTTGCATCATAAGTAGGAGCGAATCCGGCAAAGCACTTACTAGCACGACCAGATTGTTTTCTTTTCAAATGAAGTTGAATACTAGCGGACGGGGCGTAACTTACAATAAAATCTTTGATTAAATAAGGGAAGTCAGCATACCCTTCATATTGTTGGTTGGAATTATTAGGTAACAAATCAAAAGGAATGAAAGCAAGCATTCCATCTGGAATAATGATGAGTTGCTTTTTCTCCATTGGAAGTAGTTCAATAGATTTTTTAAGCAACCATTCATATAGGAGGTAAGCGGATTTTGAAAAACTTGAAAAGCTGTTGGCCTTAGTTGCGTTTGAGGGGTTGATAAGAGTGGATCGGAGTTCGTTAATGGTCTCAAAAAGATTGGAAGGTAAGTTTACTCTTATCGAGGAAAAATCATCGTTTGTAATTCTTAAAACGAATAAATAATTTTCACCAAGAAAATATTCCAAAACGACTTGCTTAGATATCAAGCTTTTTTGAATTTCAGGAAGTGTGCTTAGATTTTGATCGCGTAAGTTTATTTCAGGAACCTGGCGATCGAGTTGTTTTACAATAGATTTCTGCTGTTCTCTTTCTTGAATCAGTTTCATTTGTAGGGAATCGTTCCTTTCTTTTTCAAATAAGCTAAGAGATTCTTCGAGTCCCAGAATTATTTTATTTGACTGAAAATAAAGCAATTTTAAACTGTCTAATTTTTCGTTTTCGAAAAGTTTGTTGACTTGTATGTCTTGCAACAATAAAAAGGCCCGACTTTGTTCACTTGAAGCAAATAGTTGTTCTGCAATTTCTTTTGATGGGTGCTCCATCCATAGCTCATATAAAAAAGAAAGTTGCTCTTCTTTAACCCAACGGTGCTCACTTAACGCACTAAGTTTAGAGCCTTCCAGGAGGTAAAGCTGAACTAGTTTTTGCTTTACTTTTTCTGCGAGTTGAAAACATTGTGTTGCTTTTTCGGCAAATGATGGGTTCTTTTTTTGTCGATATTTCATGATAAAGCTTTTCGCTAGTCCACCAAAAGCTTCCATTAAATTTGGTTCGTTGGTCAGTTGTTGTTCTGTAGGTAAGGTCAAATTATTATTGGCATAATCAGGTAGTATTAATTGGAATGCAGTAGTGTAATCTGAGATAGCATTGTCTGATTGATGCCAAGAATTATAAAGATCTGCGCGCTCTAAATACAGTAAGAATATAGTGCGGTATTCATACCTATTATACAATTGTGCACTTTGAATAGCTTTAGTGAAATGGTATTCTGCTTTTTTATAATCGCCTGAGGCTCGATAAATTTTACCATAATTTTTGTTTACGAGTAAAAGCTCTTCGGCTTGATCTTCTACAGAAAGATTTTTTTGTTGAATGATATCCTCACATTGACGATTATGGAAAAGTGCTTTTTGAATATCACCCTCTTCTAAATAAGCACCAGCCATATTTATTAATAAAAGAGTTTGATACTCAAAACTAATTTTTTTTTGATCTAATCCTCTAGAAAAAACATCTATTGCTCGGGAATGTTTTTCCATGTTAAGATAGACCATTCCTAAATCGTTATAACCACCAGGAATGTCCTTCCATGTTTTTTCATTTTTGTAAATATCTATTCGCTTGGTAAGATAAAATTCTGCTTTTTGGTAGTCTCTTAAACGACTATAAGCATTCCCAAGTTCACTATAAACGAAATTCGCAACCAGCCAATTTTCCAGTTTGAGATCTTTTTGAAAAATGTTCAACGCTAACTCATAATGAGTGGCAATGGCTTTTAAATTATTTAATTGTTTGTAAGTATAACCTATGTCCGCATATCCCCAAGCCTGTTGTGTATATTCCTCCGGGGTCTCAGGAGATCGCCATCCTCCTTCTATTGCCGTTTGAAACAACTGAAGAGCTGAGTTATATTCTTTTTTTACTCTAAACTCTCTTCCCAGCTTTCGGTACAGATGAATCCAATTTTTCAAATCATCATTTTGCTGAAACAGTTTAACTGCCTTCTTCTTATGATTATTAGAAACCATCAGATTATCGGTGGATAAAAATTCAATCGCTTGTTTTTTATGATTATCAGCTAAAAGAGAATCTGGATACGCAAAAATGGTATTAATCGAGAAAGCTCCTAGCATTAGAATTAAACAGATAAATACGGATCGTGACATTAAATGAATTTTAGTGTGAACTTATGTTACTCAGTTAAAAAATCTTACTATTATCCAAATCAGTATTAGAATTATAACCGCGGCAACTGCAAAAGGGACCCAATTCGGCACAGGAGTTCTTATAACAGGACAGCTTGAACAGGATTGGGCTGGTAAACAATTAGAGATAGGGAAACTATCAGGATTAATTTGTTCAGAGAAAGTACTGAGAATTTCGCAATCTGTTTCCTGGAAGTTAACGCTGGCTTTAAGGGCGCCCTGACCTTGAATTAGTTTATTTATACCACTTCGGTTAGTTTGAGCGACATAGGTGAAAGTATGGCAATCATTCATATTACCTGCCGTAGAAATAGGAGAATAGCCTACACAATATTGAGCATTACATCCATCACAAAAATTATAACTAGCACAATTAGTAATATTACTAGTGCAATTCTGACATCCAAGTCCAGTACAACTTTCAGGGTTTAAAACAAAACCATCAGGACCAAATGTATTTTGTACTGGCTCAAAACATGTAAAAACTTTTGGGCTTTCCACCTCTTCTATAAAAAGACCTGAAGCTGAAGTTGGGAAATGAGAAATATTGCAAAATTTTAAGTCAAAAGTAACTTTGAAGTTACCATTGGCACATTGACATATGTCTTTAATTTCCACCCCATTAGGATCTTTGGGCTTACCTGATCTAACTATAATAGAATCTGCGTCGAGATAATGAAATTTATAAAGTGGGGAAAAGTTGAAATTATAGTAATTAGATGGGCCATTAATATTAATATAGTCCATTATAAATCGGTCATCTTCATTATTATAGTTTTTACCTGCGCATCGCGATCTATGGTTATTATTAGCAACGCTATCTTCAATAGGGTAATCCGTCGCTAAAGCAACCATGAATTTATAATCTTCTCCATCCTTAAAACCTGAATTTATACTAGCGGCCTTAATGTAGTACATAATCCGTTGTTCCTCTTCTCCATCTGAAGGGTCGTCAATTTCAAAATCGTCAATAGGGACATCATAGACAAGGACGTACTTAAAAGGAGAAGCAGGTGATAAGGTGATAATATTAGTTTTAGCTATTGGTTGAAGAGGAAGAGGGGTCTTGTTTAGGTAATAGTTTGGTTGATGTATTAGAATACTATCCATATCAAAAGGCTCTTCTAAAAAGAATAGTAGCTTGACCTTTAGATCAGGGAAAAGTTTTACATCAACTTTCTCTAAATGATAGGCTAAAATAAAAACCGAATAATCTTCAGCTTCCAAAAAATTATGACTATGCTCTAACTTGACTCGTTTACAATCAATTGAGGGGGTATTAATTGATAAAAGTGCAGAGCTTTTATTTGAAGAAAAATCGTTAACATTAATTAAATCAACAGGTGACAGGCTTTGAGGTATTGGCTCTAATATTGTTGGCGGTAAATCATTAACAATAATAGAAGGTGGTGGGTTATCTGTTTTATGATCAACTAATAAATATGAATCATCGTAACCTATGTCTGTAGTATCTAGATAGGAGTTAGTTATTTTATATGTTACTGGAGGCATTTCATCCCGACTCATATGACCAGTGTAATAGTAATAGTTACCATCTCCAAAAACAAAGAAGCCTCGCCAGAATGCAGGTCCCCCAAACTGCCTCAGATCAGATGGTAAAATTAGTAACTTCTCAGAAGGAATTTCACAAGAATATTGATTATCTGAAGACACCGATATTCTAATGTCAGTACCTTGAGCAATTAGTTTTTCATTTTGAGAAAGTAGTAATATTATTAAAATAGGCAAGAAAAAAAAAGCAGAACTTCTCATAAGGTTAAGGTTTTTCGTTAGTAAACATTCAGATACTTTAAAAAAGGAAATTTTTTAAAGCGAATTCTCCTACCTACGTTTAGCAAATCAGGAAATATCAATCGGTTTAAAAAACTAGTACGTTAGTGAAAATAATTTATAAAAGCAGTACCTTGATGCATAGCAGGTACCTAATATTCTTTATATAACATAAGAGTGATTAGACAAGCAATAATAATCGATGAGGAACGAAATTCGCATTTATGATTTATTAAAAAAAAGACATAAGTAATATTAGTTATTTAGATGATTATTCTAGTTTCATTTTTATGTTTAACTTGATGATTACTTTTTAAAATTTAAAACCAACTACCTCCTTGTCAAAAGAAATAAAAAACAAAACGAAAGCACTACCTCCTGACCTACTCAACGAAATAAGAGCTGGCAACCAAGATGTTCTTAATAAATTGTATCGTGTTTTTAGGGGTGAATTTCTGATTTGGGCAAAGCGTAATTTCAATGTAAATAAGGCCGAAGCCGCAGATGTCTTTCAAGAAACGATTATTGCTTTTTACACCAACGTATTGGAAAGAAAGCTTGTCCATTTAGAGGTGCCGATCAAATCGTACCTATATGCAATTGGGAAAAATAAGTTGATAAATAAAGTTAAAGCTAATAAAAAAATAATTTTAAAAGAACAATTTAATGAAAGCAGTTTGGGGATGTTTGATTGGGAATTAGAGCGTAAGATAGAAAAAACACACCGAGAAACCCAAGTGTCCAAAACGATCAGGCAACTTGGAGATAAATGCCAACAACTATTAAAGCTATTTTATTTTAATAGTTTTAGCCATGAGGCCATTGCCCAACGTATGGGTTATAGTAACGAGCAAACGTCCAGAACAATGAAAAAAAAATGTATGAAACAGTTTGCCCTACTCCTTAATAAAAAAGCACTATGATAACAGTTGTTTAAAACCTTATTTTAATGGATGAACAAGAAAAATGGACAGAATTAATCGATAAATATTTTTCAGGTAACCTTACTGCTGAAGATCAATTGTTATTTGATCAAAAAATGCTTGACCCTGAATTCGAAAAAAAAGTGTCACTCGTCAATGAATTAGTTCAGGGCGTTCGAATAAATGCAATTGAAGACATCAAAGCATCTCTGCAACAAGAAGAAGCAATTATCCGAAAAGAAAAAAGAGTTCCTTTAAAATGGATTTTAAGCACTGCTGCTGCGATTGCTTTAATACTAATATCTTTTTGGTGGTTAAATCGTCCATCTTTTATTACTCCCGATTATTATTCTCAATATTTTATCCCTCAAAAAAACACCTTAGTCATCGAGGAAAAAAGTATACCTAAGTCCGACCTTAAATTTGAAGTATTTCGAAATTATGACAACAAAAACTATGATGTTGCATTATCCGGATTTGATCAATTATTAATATCAGATAATAATCCCGATTATAAATATTACAAAGCAAACACACTGTTAGCACTTGGTAAAACAGATCAAGCAATTAATATTCTTGAAAATTTATTGCTTGAAAATAAAACTCAATATTCTACAGAATCCAAATGGTTACTTGCTCTTTCGTACTTAAAACAAAATAACTTTAATTCAGCTAAACCCTTATTGCAAGAGCTATCTTCCGGATTTTATAAGGATAAGGTGAACCAAATTTTAAAAGATTCTCGTTTTTAAACTTCACCATGATTTTTTATTTCATTTATAATGAGTAAATACATCCTAAAATTATAACAAAATAACTGCAGGGTGCCTTTTCAATCCTAATCCTTACACAAACCAACCTCAAAACACTCCTTCAATTCATAATTGTGAGAAACACAATAACAAATACCATCTAAGAGTAATCTATACTTACCATCTTTAGCACCTCTAGTTCGAATTACAAATTCTCTGGATACACAACTATTCGCCCTTGGCTTGCTATTACAAGGACCTATATCACCAAAACAATGAGGGCCAACTGGAACAATTTGTACAGATGGACTACCATCCGGTAATGGAGGAACGGGCTTCCCTGTCGAATCTACAATTCGGATTCTTCCAATTTTAAAATCCTTAAAGGTGACGTTGGAAAAAATGTTGCGAACGGAAATGCAGGCGACTTCAAGGTCGTTAGTTTCTAAACAATCGCAGTTACTATCCCCCCAGGATATTTTTATCTCTGGTGCCAGTTCAGGAAGTTTAGCTTCGTAACAACTTGTTTTATTTTGTATAAGTAAACCTACCTTTGGTCTTCCTGATTTGACGTGGATTATAATTTCGTTGTCACACGATTTCCAATCATCAGACAAAATGATCCGAGTATTTGTTCCTTTTCTAAAGCCAACATGGCCATATGGATTTGACGGATCTTGAGGCAATACAAGAGGGCAGTTTGTACTTTGCTTAGCTCCGTTGACATATATTTCCCAGATAGAATTATCGACATAGAAATTCATGTCAAGAAAAAACTGATTAGGGTCAAACGAACTGTTTAAAGAAAACCGAAGTCTGAAGTAGACATCTAAATTTCCACTTCGACCATGATCTGCATCAGGAAAAACAGAAATCCAATTGGCATCAGAGAAAGGGCTAGCTAACCATGCTGTGTCTCTAAAAACAAGAGCTGGAGCCCAGGTGCTTACACTTCCTGGGCCAGATGCTTTACCAATGCCGGCTTCCCAACATAAGTCATTTCCACCACCACTGGATATCTTTCCGCCTGAACCATTTCCACCGGTATTGAGCAGGATCATATCCGATAAGCAATCAATAGTTGTACAAGCGGTTTTGCTTGGTCTACATTCATTACAATGGGCTAATGTATTGGACTTCGCCTCACATTGTTCTTTCAACTGATAATTAACTTCATTATGAATACCCTCACAAGCAGTTTCCATACTAGGAAGCGGACCGTAACAGATTCTGTGATCTTTAGGTTTGTTAATAATAGAAGATTTTTTAGCTTTTGTTGCACTACTTTTAGGCTTAGTTTTTTTGGCAGCTGTTTGTTCTTTTTTTGCCATGATTAATAAGGGTTGACTTTTCCTACTCTTTTAAAATTAGGCTTTTCGGGTTTCGCCTTTTGTTTCCTAACAGTATGCTTTCATTTTCTGAATGACGTTTTTTATAATTGTTAACTTCCTAACCAATTTCTCCTACCTTATCCAAAAAACACTGTTTCCTCCTCCTCGACAAGGGCACCCTTGATTCATCATACATCACAATATTTCCCTCTCGTTCATACCGTTTAATGAATTGAAGATTGATTAGATGAGATCTATGGGTCGTATAAAAACCATGATCCAGCAGTGTTTTTGCAAAGACGCCAATGTTGTGGGAAGAGACGATACTTTTATCTCCCTGAATAATCAGTTTGGTACAACGTTGTAAGCCTTCGCAACGAATTATTTTTTTGATGGGGATGAATTCCAGACCATTTATAGTTGGAATGGTTAATTTGGGCTCGACCTTATTCTCAAAACGTAGCGAGGAAAGTAGTTTTTGATTGATTCTGTTTTCCATTTGGAGGTTGATAAATTGTCTGGCGCGTTGTACAGAATTTATCAGGTTTTTTATGTTGATGGGTTTTAATAAATAGCCGGAAGCATTGAAGGTAAATGCTTCCGCTGCGTTTTGATTGTTCTCAGAAATGAATATGATTTCAAATGGGATGGCCGGTAGCATTTTTAAAAAATCAAATGCACTTTGTTTGCTGATGTGTGTATCTATGAAAACTAATTTTGGAGACTTTTCTGCAATCAACGTTTGAGCTTCTGCAACAGACTGTGCACTTCCGATCAATAGTAGATCTCTGCAATACTTAAAGAGACTTTCTTTTATGGTATTTAGGACGCTGGTGTCAGGACTGATTAATATGCTGTTTATCATTGGTGAGGGTTTTAATTGAATTGAAACGAAAATGAACGGAAAAGTCTCATTGCTTCACCAAACATCAGAATTGTTCATTTAAAATCCACCAACAAAATTTGTATATTGTAAGCGGCCTAATTTTATTATGTATAAAATTCAATAAGTATATCTATTTGATTATTAGTTGTTTATATGTATTTAGTGCTTTTTTTTTGTAATTAAAAAATGTTTGCGTAATGCAAGGGTCGAAGCTGCTATCTCTCCTAAAAAGCCTTTCTACAGAAGAATTTCAAAAGTTTTCGAAGTTTGTCCGGTCTCCTTATTATACCTCTAGTAAGGATGTAATTCGTTTGTTTGACTATATAAAGAAATACCATTCAAGGCTCGATTCTGCTAAATTGAAAAAAGAAGAGGTTTTTAAAAAGATGTTTCCTAAGGAAGTTTACAAAGACATTAAATTGCGAAATTTGATGCGAAAGCTCACTCATATTGTTGAAGAATATTTGTTGCATTTGGAGGTCAATGCAAATGAGTATGAGCGAAAAAAACGCTTAGTTGAGATTTATAATCAGCGAAATTTATTTGTTTTATTTGAAAAAGGATCGACCAGATTATTAAGTGAATTGGAAGAGCAACCATATAGAGATTCTATATACTTTAATGAAAAATTCAACCTGTTGTATGCGTATTATTTTCATCCGACTACTGATAAATTGAGGAAGAAGGGTAAAACGCTAATAGCGGAAATGGAAAAAAGTCTGGAGCGCTACTTTGCATTAGAACAAATACAAATAACTAGTATAATAAAGAACAGATTACTATTGTTGAATGAAAAAAGTGAAACAAAAAATATTGATCAAAAAAAGGCTGATTTCTCTAATAATTTAATTTTTGATTTGGTTTCAATGCTTAATCAGTTGTACGATTCTAAAGATGCCGGTCTTTATATAAGATTAAAAGAAAAATACCTTAACAACTTCGATTGCATCCGAAAAAAAGACCATCTATTCCTATTTTACTCCTTGTTGAATTATGTGATAAGACAGGTGCCATATCAGGAGATTAATTCAGTGAAGGAAGTTTTTAATTGGTACCAATTTGGAATTGAAAAAGCAGTATTAATACCAAACAAACAAATAAATAGCACAACCTTTATGAATGTTGTTTTAGCTGGAGCTAAGTTGAAAAAGTTCAACTGGGTTAGGCAATTTATATCAGAATACGAAATGTTTCTTGAGGAAAACACAAGAGAAGATACTAAAATGTTAGCGCTTAGTTTTTGGCATTTTCATAAGGGGGAATACGACTCGTCTATAGATTTATTGCTAGAGCATAAATTCTCCGAATCAATACATCAAACCCCCGCAAAAACATTGTTAATAAAAACCTATTATGAATTGTTTTCTAACAACAATTCTTATTACAGCCTCGTCGAAGATAGTTGTAGCGCTTTTGAAATGTATATCCGGAGAAACTCCAAAATTGGAGAACAACGATCAAAATCTTATTTGAACTTTATACAGTTCACAAGGAAACTATTAAAAGCAAAAAATAGTTTTGACCCTCTTAATAAAAATAAAACACTTGAAATACAACTTACGGAATTAAAACCGATCATGCATCGTAGTTGGCTTAAAGCAAAAATTACTACAATCGCATAAGTTCACAAGTGAAAAACCGGAGGCACTCCTGTACAGGGAGTGCTCCGGGTTTTCATTGTTACAAATCTAACGAACTTAAACGTCAAGCTCTTCCTGAATGATGATCTCAACAGTCTCACCACCATCTCCTCCACCTTTCACCTTTGATAGTTGTTTTTTAGAGATTGCTACCTTTTGAAGGTCATTAATGTTTGAAACTTTGCGGCTTGCTTTTTTTGAATTGAAAGTCATGATAAAAAAATTAAAAAGTGAATAATCAGATGAATGATCTCACTTCAGAGGGCATAGTAATTTCCTTGTTACAAATGAGGGTTTAGCCTCAGTGCATTCAAATGGAAACACTAAAATTGGGTTATAAACCTTGAAGTAAGGAGGAATCGTTCGAGGAACGATTGGCGAACAATTGGTTTTGATTGTTTGCTATCCTTATATCAAGTGAGATGGGAAAATGTGACCTTTTTGAAAAAAAAATATTGAATTTAATAGAAAACAGGTGGTGATGGTTTTGAGTATATATTATCCCAATATTCAAGAAATAGAGAAAAATTCAAAAAAAGAAAAGGTAGTGATTTGATGTCCTGAGCTTGTGTTTTTTACTGACTTGAACACCTGTGATAACATATTATTAGCAGAGGTAACGAATGCTGTATATATGGATAATGCTCTTCTAGTTTGGGATCGTCCAGGATATCCAGGAGCGTATGCTTTTTGTATTTAGGTTCGAGAAATGTGTGAAGATTATTATGATGAATTTCCAGTCGAATATCTCAATCCCTCTGATATAATATTTTGATTATCAGGGGGGGTGCTTTGAGGAATAATGTACCATTTTATCTGAAAATAAGTTTAGTTGAAGAATATTAACTACCTTGTTTCCAGTCGCTGTAAAAAGAATAATAATGGTAGTTAGAAAAATGAAAATTTCCCCAAAAAATCTAACATTTAAGAATATCTTTCTAAACTTGTTTAAGATAAGTCTTGGGGGGCTGGCAATTTATCTTATAATTCAGAAAGTGGACTTATCAAAAGTTAGTTTTTATATTCAGCAGACTAATGTTGTGTTTTTACTATTTGCTTTTCTTTCTTTCTTTTTTTCTAAAACATTTGCGGCATTACGAATTAATTGTTACTATCGGACAATAGATTTAAATCTATCGGAAGTACTTAATTTTAAGCTGAACCTTCTGAGTATGTTTTATAATTTATTCATACCTCTAGTTGGTGGGGAGGGATATAAAGTTTACTGGATACGTCAGCATTATGAGGCCTCAGTTAAAAAAACAATATGGGCATCTCTTTTGGATAGAATAAGTGGTTTGTGTGTATTGCTAGGATTTGCCTTTGTTACTTTACAATTCACGAATATTATAGCGCCTTTTCGGTCTTTATTTTTAATCGGGTTTTTTATTTTATTTACCACATACTTTATAATTCACCGATCATTTTTTAAGACATTTCACAACGCCTGGTGGAAGGTGAATGCCTATTCTGTGCTTGTTCAATTTTTACAAATTACAACGGTTTTGTTTATCCTTATGGCCTTAGGTGTTACAGAGTTAATTCCAGATTATTTATTTATTTTCTTGATCTCTTGCCTTGCTTATATCTTACCTTTTATTGCCGCAAGAGAAATGGCCTTTGTATTTGGTGCTACAACATTGGGATTAGATGCTGAGCTTTCGCTGGCCATTAGTTTGTTTTTTTATTTAGCTTTGGCGCTAACATCTTTAACAGGGATGTATTTTGTCCTCTTTCCAAAAAAAATGAAAGCATAGCTAAGCTTATTCTGTTCTAAATAAGACAACCTCTTTATTTAGCCACTTATCAGGAAAACGATACAAAATTTTAAAAGATGTAGAATCTTTCATGGAAGAATTATGTGCCAAATAATAATGATTAGCTAATAAAGTCGTGTCATACTGCATGATATGTTTGTTCCCTTTAGTTAGGTAGTATGGAATTTGATATGCAATTAATGGAGCGGAAGTCAATGTTACCTTTTTAAATGTTATAGGCCCTATGGAAGCATCAGAGTCAAATTTATAAGGCTCTCCTATCCAATGGACAGGCTGGTCTTTTGTAATAGCCAAAACATTTGCAACCTGTTGCTTGTAGATTAACTTACTGGAATGTTTAGCAGTAGCAGGTAGATAAATTAAATTGATTCCGAGCCGAAGTAGAATGATGAAACAAATAAAAACACTCAATTTTAATTCTGATTTTTTTCGATACACGAGAATTAAACCAACTCCAAATCCTGTCAGCAAAAGACATTTCCAAAAGACATTTTGTATGTCTTTTGTTTCTGGTATAAATAGAGGTGTAAGAAAAGCAATTGTTACAAGAGCCATAATCCCCAAAAAAAGATGAGAAATTATTTTCTTCCGTTTTTGTAAGTGGATAGGATTGTACATAAAAAAATAACTAAATAAAATACAGAAAAAAGGAAAAAAAGGATATAGGTACCGTGCTTTATGGTCGGCAGTAAACCAATAAATAGGAATGTTGAAAAAGATGAAAATTAGAGAAAAATAAAGAATGTTATTGGACTTAATAATTGATATAAAATCTTTTCTAAAAAAGAAAAAACCTAAAAAACTCCAAGGCAACAATAATTGAAATAGATATAAGGGGAAGAGAGCGGATTGCTTAACTGTTTCCCAAATGTTTTGTTCCATTCCACTACGTTGGGAAGCCTCTTTAAATAAGCGAACTATAAAACCCAGCGCATCATCATATTTTGAATATTGATAAAAGTATCCTCCAACTATCATAATAAAAATAGCGATACTGAAAAAATGTTTCCAGCTAAAGAGTAATTTCCATTGACGATTTACTAAAAGCCAAGGCAATAAAGTTAATCCTTGAAAAGCAATGGAAGGAGGTCCTTTGGTTAGTGTTCCAATGGCAGCAAACAAGTAAGAAATAAAGAACATCGAGAAAAACTGTTTTCGTTCATGGAAAACAAAAAATGCCATGATTTGGCCAAATACGATTAGACTGAAAAAAAGGTCAATCTCTCCTGCATTGACCGTACCATAAAATAAAATATCTGCAGTTGTTAAAAAGAATAAACTAGAAAACAAGGCGACTTCTTTTGTAAGAAATTGTTTAACGGAAACGAACATTAGAAGTGCAATGGTAAAATAGGAGAGTAAAGATGGCAGACGCACAACCCATTCATCGAGCGAGCCGAAAAGTTTAAAAAAAAGAACCATAGACCAGTTAAATACTGGAGGTTTATTATAATAACTCCAGTTGTGAATCTGTGGAACAAAGTATTCTCCACGAAGCAACATCTCTATTGATACAATTGCTCGCCTAGGTTCTTCTGCTCTTAATTCGAGAACATTATTCCATCCGAATATAACAATAACTAACAATAGAAACGTAATTGAAAGTATTTGATTTTGAGTGAGTTTTTGTAACATAAGTTTTTTTGACTCAAGGAATTGATATGGAATTCTCTACTTTGCATGTTTAATAACGTAGGGATTTCAGTAACTGGACTACGAAAGTACCATGACTATCCAAGCTACTCAAAATTAATTAAAAATGGTTGAATCACGATGCCAATGTGTGAACTAATCCTACCCCGCCCATCCCTCCCGATCCAAACTTCTCTTACCATCCGACTCGGCATCTGCGCATTGCAATAGACATTTGGCAAATGTTCAAAACGCTTCGACTAAATAAGCCGAGCTGTAACCACCCGATCCACAATGTCTTGGCTGATCTCGGAAGGGCGCTCCGTACTAGATAATTTACCATAAGAAACCGGCGTCACCTCCACATACAAGTAAATCCGATCCAGCAGCGGTCCCGAGATTTTATTCAAATACCGTTGCACGACACCAGCGCCCAAACACAATCCTTTTCCGGATGATTATAATAACCACAAGAGCAGGGTTGCGTTGGGAAGTTGTAGTTTTACATTAACAGGCGTAAAACTCTGTAAATCAGGCTATCCAGAAGAACCCAGGACGATAGGGGAGCATATCCGTAAAGTGAGGATGGATAGAAAACTATTTCAAAAAGATGTGGCAAAGATCATTGGGGTGAGCGAAGACTGCATTACCAATTGGGAAAATAATCGTTCAACTCCTCAAATTAGATACCTGCCAATCATCAATGATTTCTTGGGATATATTCCTCAAACTAACCAAGAGCAGAAAGACTGGGGAAGTATTCTTTTGCAGTATCGAAGAGAGCAGGGAATGACTCAAAAAGAGTTGGCGAAGTTGATTGGAATTGATGATAGAACATTGGGAAAAATAGAGAAGGGGAATGGGCGACCGTTTAAAAAAACAGATGATAAGGTTACAAGATTTTTAAAGAGAGCACAAGAAATATAATTTTATTCCAAAAAAATACCCCACGGCGTAAGCCTGGGGATGAAGTGAGTTTCGACATGTTGTTCACCGTAGCTCTGTGCTACTGTGGAAGGTATGTCCTAGCCCATTAGTTGTCGAAGGGATAATCATTGTGTCTACCAGTGTGATTACCACATAGTAATGACGACCAAATACCGTCATGATGTTATCACACCAGAGCTCTGGAGTTATCTCTACGGGAAACTTACAGAGATAACAGAGCATTACCCAAGGTTGTATTTACACAAAGCGAACCATGATAAAAACCACATACACTTACTAGTCTCAATACCACCACAAAAATCAGTAGGCAGTATGGTTCGCTTAATTAAAACTAATACTTCACGTGGGATTAAAACTAAGTTTCCCATACTTAAAAAATATTACTGGGGTACCGATAGTCTTTGGTCGTCAGGATACTTTGTTTCGACCACTGGGATTACTAAAGAAATCATTGAGCGTTATATTGATAAACAAGGTGAACAAGATGTCGGTCAAGCAACTACGTTGTTTGACTAATGCTCAAGCAAAGCTTGAGTTTAATGCCCCGAGCGTCAGCTCGCGGGTTTTTTACTAAAGTCGCCATAGTAGTGTTCTAGTAGAAATGTGAAATAGGTAAGGAGTGGAATAAACTAATAAGATTATCATCCTGATTTTGCAAGTATTAA
>CAZDTI010000046.1:0-30174 GCA_964508085.1 uncultured Saprospiraceae bacterium
CAAGACTCCAGAGGAGTCAAACCACCATTTGCCCCTAGTCGCAACTCGGGGCAAATGGCATCACAGAACCCCACGCAATACTCTGAACGAGTCAAACCTCTTTTTACAAGAGTGAGCGCCCAAGAAAAAATTGTCATTCCGAGCGAGCACAGCGAGTCGAGGAATTACTCCACCACCACCATCTCCAAAACTTCCTCCTCCCCAAATCGAACTTTCAAACAATACAATCCCGGACTCAAACCACTCATATCCACAGACCACAAATCACCAGTTTCTTCTTTTTCAAAACTTCGAAGTGACCGACCCAATAAATCATAAACCACTGCAGTCATGTTCGTCAAATCACTCTTCACGTAAACCATTCCCTTCGTCGGATTTGGATAAATAGACAAAGAATAATCGTTCGTCTCATGAAGCGCACTGGTAAACTCAATAATCACCGTCTCCTCAAAAGAGCAACCATTCGCATCCGTAACTGTATACGTATAACTGCCTGCTACCAAATCAGTCAACTCAAAAACATCCGACCCATCATCCCACAAAATACTGTAAGGCATAGTTCCTCCACTAACGGTAACACTAATGCTTCCCGCTAAGGACGAAATCTGATCCGTACTCGTTGAAACGACCGACAGAGCAGGAGCCTGATCCAAAGTAAAACTTTCCAACAATTCACAATCATTTGCATCAGTAATGGTAACCGCATAATCGCCAGCATCCAAGTCACTGATCATAGCTTCAGTATCGCCATTACTCCACTGGTACTCAAAATCACCCGTGCCACCAGAAGGGGTTAACAATATACTTCCATCCATCTCCCCAAAGCAATCAATTGAATTGATTTCACTTTCGAGTACCAAGAGAGCAGGTTCTGTTAACGTTATACTATCCAACTGTTGACAATTATTTTCGTCTGTAACAGTTAGGACATAAGTGCCGGCTCCCAAATCTTGAAGACCAGAATCAGTTGTTCCATCATTCCATTCAAAGGTCAATATACCCGTTCCGCCGGAAGCCATTGCCGTAAGGCTACCGTCTGTTTCTCCAAAACAACTGATCAAACTAAGCGCAACATCTAAATTAATAGAATTCGCTTCTACTACTTCAATGTTTTCAACAGTAGTACAATTGTCGCTGTCCGTAACTGTGATTTCGTAATTGCCAGCCGTCAAATCTGTGATCATAGATTCCGTTATTCCGTTGCTCCATTCGTAAGTGAAATTACCTGCTCCACCAGAAACACTGACAGAAATACTTCCATCGGCTCCATCAGAACAATCCACGCTATTCGTAGTGAAATCAAGGACAATGGCAGGAGCTTGTGGGACAAACACACTCCCAACTTCTTGGCAATTGTTTTCATCTGTAATGGTAAACTCATAATCACCTCCTTCCAAATCACTAAGTTCACTTCCTGTCGCTCCATTGCTCCATTGATAGCTCAAAGTTCCCGTTCCGCCATCAGCAATCAAAGACAGGCTTCCATCTGTTCCTCCAAAACAACTGACGGACTCAAAGTCTGACTCATAACTAATCGTAACAGGAGCAGATAGTGTAAAGCTTTCTACTCGTTCACAATTATTGTCATCCGTAACGGTCAATTCGTAAATGCCTTCGGAGAGGTCGCTGACTTCCATACCGCTATCGCCAGTACTCCATGCGTAAGTCAAATTTCCTGTTCCACCAGAAGCGGTTACACTAATAGAACCATCTGGACTATTTGCACACTCAATGCCGTCAACTGCTGCACTAAACGAAATTGGGTTAGCCTCAGAAATATAAACACTCTCAATGTGTGTACAATTGTTATCATCTGTAATAGTAATGTTGTAGTCTCCTTCGGTTAAGTTGCTAATCGAACTTTCTGTTGCTCCATTAGACCATTGGTAGCTTAAGGTTCCTGTTCCTCCAGTTGCGCTTAGGTCTATATTACCATCATTTCCAGCAAAACAATTAACAGGGCTAGTCGAGACATCAACAGTAATGTCAGAAGGGGCAGATAAAAAGAGTTCTTCTATTTTTTCACAGTTGTTTTCATCTCTAATGACTACAATGTATAAGCCTTCTGTGAGGTTGTTGATCTCAGCACCAGTCTCGCCGTTACTCCATTCGTAGCTTAATATTCCGGTTCCTCCACTAGCAATAGCAGCAATGCTTCCACTCATTCCATCAAAACAAGCTATGGCGTCTGATTCCAAGCTCAGGCTGATTGGGATAGGGGCGGTTAGTTCAAAACTCTCTACTATTTCACAATTATTGTTATCTGTAATGGTAAGGGTATAACTTCCTTCCGCTAAGTTGTCAATCGAGTTTTCGACCTCGCCGTTACTCCATTCATAAGTCAAGTTGCCTGTGCCGCCAGAAGCATTTACAAGAATACTTCCATTGGTATCTTCACTACAATTGATGGCCGATACTTCTGTAGTAAATACAATAGGAGCGGGTTCAGTAATAGAAACCAATTCAATGTGTTCACAGTTATTCGCATCAGTAAGAGTGACTTCGTAATTACCTTCTGTTAAATTTGCAAGAGTAGATCCAGTTGCTCCATTACTCCACTGGTAGTTAATATTTCCTGTTCCACCAGAAGAACTTAAGGAGATGCTTCCATCTGGGCTACCTGCACAGTTTATATCATTCGCTTCAATGTCTACACTGATAGGGGTAGGTTCTACAATAGAAAATGATTCAACTAAAGCACAATTATTTGCATCTGTAATGCTAAGACTATAGGTTCCACTGGCTAGGTTGTTTGTTGTTGTACCGATGGCTCCATTGCTCCATTGGTAATCTAAAGTACCTGTTCCACCAGAAGCCGTTATGTTGATGCTTCCATCTGCTCCATTGGCACAATTCACAGGATCTAGGATAGCGTCAAGCGAAATCGCAGGAGGTTCTGAGATATATACAGCTTCGTTGTATACACAATTGTTAGCATCTGTAATTATTATGTTATAAGTTCCTTCTGTAAGATTGTTGTTGTTGGCTTGGTTTATTCCATTGTCCCATTCGTAGCTGAGTAACCCTGTTCCACCAGAAGCCATGAGGCTAATATTACCATCAGTTCCACCAAAACAGTTTACAGCGTCAACTATCACATCTGCACTTATGGGTGTATCCGGTTGGGAAAGGAAAACAGTATCCGTTAGCACACAATTATTAGCATCTGTAGCCGTGATGAAATATTGTCCACTTGCTAGGTTGTTGACCTCATTTACGATGGCTCCATTGCTCCATGCGTAATTGAAATCACCTGTTCCACCAGAAGCGGCCAAGGTGATGTTTCCATCTGATCCACCAAAACAGTTGATAGCAGTTGTTTCGATTTCAAAAGAAATAGGAGTGGGGTCAATTAAAGTAACAGATTCTGTATGCGTACAATTATTATCATCTGTAATAGTAATGTTGTAATTTCCTGGTGGTAAATTACTCTGTTCGTTTAAGATGGTTCCATTGCCCCATAGATAATTAAGGTTTCCTGATCCACCAGAAGCGGCTAAGGTGATGTTTCCATCTGAACCACCCGCACAATTTATGTCATTGACTACTATATTAGATGTAATATCAGCAGGTTCAATAATGGAAATGCTGTCATAATGTTGGCAGTTCGCCTGATCTGTAATGGTGACAGTGATCATTCCACCAGGAAGATTTTGCAGACTATCTCCGGATGCTTGGTTACTCCAGCTATAATTGTAAGGCTCCAATCCTCCATTTACTGAAAGACTAAGCGATCCATTTGTATCATCAAAGCAGGCAAGTGTACTTGTAGAAGTAATGGAACTGTTCATTGTCGTATATCCAATCACTTCTGTTTCTCCTAGCCAGGTACAGCCGTTGTTATCCGTTACCGTCAATTGATAGCTTCCAGGTAGTAGATTCTCAACGCTGTCCACTGTTCCTGATTGGCCGCTACTCCATTGGTAAAAATAATCACCTGTACCACCTATTACAGTTGCCCTTACTGCCCCTTGAGTGTTTCCAAAGCAAGATAATCCGTTACTAATACTCCCTTCCAATGGTCCTGAATTAAAGTCAAAAGTATAACTTTTCTCAATGGTACAATTAGTAGAGTCACTAACGATAACGCTATAAGTTCCTAGTGCTAAATTACTGACGTCTTGGGTATTTGCTCCATTCGACCAAGCATAAGTATAGGGCATTTGTCCGCCACTTACATTCAAGTCAACAGCAGCCAATTCTCCAAAACAAAGTACTTCCGTAAGATTCTCTTCTAGGGCTAATGCTGGTGCATCGATTACTTGAACCGTTTCTGTTTCTGTACAAGAAAGGGCATTTGTTACGGTTACCGTGTAACTTCCGGCAGCAAGTGAATTGACTAATGCTGTACTAGCGCCATTCGACCATGCATAGCTGAAAGCGCTATTTCCATTTACTTGTAAGTCTATAGTTCCATTGGCTTCTCCAAAACAAGGCTTTTGCGTATTATAACTCAAGGTAAAAGGTTCTGATATGGTTATATTGATGTCATCTGATTGTGCGACGCCATTGGCATCAGTCACTGTCACGGAGTATGAATTGTTCCCAAGAACAGGATTTACAGAAGTCATAGGTCCGATAGCACCAGTACTCCATACATAGGTACAACCACTACAGAGGGAAAGGGAAGCATCCAACATAAAGTTCTCAGGGGTACAAGAACTAAGGTCATCACCCAATTGTAAAACCCCTTGATTGACCTCACCCGGAGATCCTTTTTCTGAAGCCACGGCAAACCAGTGTTGTGCTACGGCATTGTCAAGCGTAGGGTTGATAAGTTCCAATGTAGCTCCCATTCCATCAGCCGCAGTTGGCCAAGGTAAAGCATCGTTGTAATGTACTGTATCTCTAAAAGAACGATCAGCATTATTGATCGAAATCCATTCTCCACCATTGCTCAACCCAAAGCCACCAGTCAATGAATTACCAAAGCTGCTAACAAAATTAGTGACTTGTGAATGTACGGTGGTAAATTTAGCTTCGTCCTGTACCAAGACTAAGAAGCCTCCTGCTTCAATAGTCGTATTCGCAGGAATGTTAAAGTAATTACCACTTTCATCTTCTAAAAACCATCCAGAAACATCAACAGCTGTGGGCCCTGCATTGTGTAATTCTACCCAGTCGCCAACATCACAAGCGGAAGAAGAATTGTAATTTATTTCATTGATTACAATGTCTCCAATTTGCGTAGAACCCAGCTGGAAATTAGCGGTGATGGTTTCATTGCCACTAAGATTCATGGTAGTTACTGATTCCGTTCCCAGACTAGCCGGCGTCCATCCCGTGAAAAAATAACCCGGATTTGGTACCGTATATAATGGCACGTCAATTCCTGCAAAATGTCTACCCGACCAAGGGAATTGTTCTTCAAATAAATTAACCGTATTTAGATGAATGACTCCACCACCAAGCGGTGCGGCAGTCATGGTAAGATCCACTACAGCATCAATCTCATCGTCCCAATAATCATGAACCTGATTAAAAACTTCTTCATTTCTATGGGTTGCAAATAATCGTGCAATATCCATATCTCCTGCCCAATCGTTATCGCCATCCCACCAAAAATCAGCATGCTGCGGAATCTCAGCTACATAAAGTGCCTCAAATTCATCAATTCTGGTTTGATGTCTTTCTTCCGTAAATAGAATGTTAAGCTGATCCGCCATTCGATTGAAAAAGGTAAGCCGTAAACTATCGTTTTCCATTAACTTACGGAAAAGTACTGTTGAGTAGGGTTCGTTGTGGTTAAAGGTTTCTGTATCAGCCATAACCATTTCTATGGATGGACTCGTCCAATCTCCAGAATTATAATCATCAGAAAGCGGGTTCAGTCCCATACTGCCGTCAAGATCATAAACAAAATAACGCCACCGTTCTCCATCCTGTCTTAGCCGCCAGCGTCTGTTGTTATTGCCCGGCCAATCATTATTGTCTATATATAGATTGAAAATAAAATAATCGAAAAAATGCTCCAGTTCTATATTGGCCTCCAGTTCTGCCAGATCAGCAGCCACGTTAAAATCGGCACCTTCTATAAATTCCTGATAAAGATCCCAGGCATCGTCGTTCCCATGATCGGCATTACTCACATTGACCACCAGATCAGCCTCATCTTTACCGATACCATAATGCGTATTTAGGTAACGGTAATCCATTTTTTCTCTTAGGTTATGAATACCAAAATATTCACCATTCAAGTAAACAACTGCTGGTCGGAAGTCTTGCAAGTCCATATCCGGATCTTTGATGAGGGAGTCTACATCTGCAATGTCTCTGGCCAAACTACTTGCTAAGGCATCTCTACACAACATTCTTTTCCAGTCGTTACCGGAAGCACGCAGAATGAAAGAACCATATTCATCATAGTCCTGTGTTGGAAAAAGCGGATAGTTTATTTTGTTGTTTCCGTATGAATTTCTAGCTCTGAAACTTAAGCCTTTGTGTGGGTAGGTTTGACTATGTCTACCGTGAATCTGAATACCCATGTCTTGTCGAAATCCGAAGCTACCGTCTGACTCATAAAGCTCAACATGAACAGGGTGTTCTATTCGCTCCAGAAAGTTTTCATAAATTCCATCCTCCTCACCCCAGATATTATCGTCGTCTGTAGATAGGCAGAAAATAGGAAACTCATGACTAATATTAAACATGTAAGTATGGGTCATAACTCTACTGGGCTCCATATCAGTCGCAAAAGCTCTGGCCCGTAGTACGGTTGTTTCCTCTATGTCAATAGGGCCCGTATATTCATCATCATTCTCTGTTGGTTCTGAACCATTTGTTGTGTAATAAATGGTAGCATTAGGGCTGGTAGTACTCAGTGTCACAGGGAAGTTAGTACTGAAATGCCCTCCAACCTGAGTAGCTGTAGGCATGTCGGCAAGAGAAACTGTACCTCCATTGCTTTCCTCGGGCGTAGGACCGGAAAAGAAAACCCAGGGCGTTTGGCCATCCTCTTCTCGTCCTATCGAAATATTTGCTGACATGATACCATAAGTATAACTATCGATAACAGTAGTGCCATCAGAAGCAACTAAAGCAAAGGCTTCTCCTGAAGCAGATAATTTAAAAGAGGTGTGTAGTGCTCCTTGATTCGATTGATCATCACACCAAACCAATAAATAACCCTGGCCCGGGATGGTGGTTTGTGCAGGTTGAGAAGGAGGAATGTAATATTTAACAGGATTACCCAGATCATCAGTTAGATACATCCCGCCAATATCTATCGGATTGGGACTGGCATTATAGAGCTCCACCCAATCATCTGCCTCACCAAACTCATCGAAGTTGATATTGGAATTGGAAGCTAGAATTTCATTGATGAAAATATCTTGTGCGGTTGCATGGTTCCCAAAAGGGGGGAGTAGGAAAAAGCAGAATAATAATAAATAGCTAAGGTGCAATGAATTTTTCATGGTGTATAAGTATTTGGCAATTATAGCGTTAACGTTGGTTTTATGTAAGTGAAAGCAACTACTGAGTAGTGTACTTAAAAAATATTTTGATAGAGTAATTTATTTACAAGTCGGGGAGCAACAAATTAAAGCTGTTTTAGTCCTTTGGTACCTTACAGCTAAAGCTATAGGGTAGAGGGGCTAAACCAGCAAGTTCCGGTTTGGTGGGTTATTTTTTATCCTAATATTTAAAGAGCTTGCATTGAGCAATTTCTTTGAAGAAAAATCTAAACCTTCAGGAGAAGTCAATTTATAATTTAAAAAAACTAAAACTAATACTCCTTGTCGGAATAAGGGACTGATCAAACAAGAAAATTAATCGTAAATACCCTTTTTATGGTATCTAGATCAGGGTTAACCCATTCAAATCAATAGAGTCAGTGGGAAGAAAGTTGCTTTAAAAAAGGTTGGTCTTACAAATGTACAAAATAAAACGGATTATTTAGTACCATAAATAGGGCAGAAAATAGAGAGATTTTGTCGTAAATTAAAGAGGATCGACAGCTTTGAAAAGAGATGTGTTATCCTGAGTAGAGTGAGCGTGGCGCTCAATTGATAATATATCGATATAAAAGGACAATTGGGAGGAGACTATAAATATTGATTTGCCTCTATTAAACGCGGAATCTTGCGGTATAGAGGCAAATCAATATTACTAAAACTAAAGAAGAACTTTGCGTTCCTTAGCTTTCTAACTTCCTCAAAACATCCATCAACTGTGGCGCTGATTTCATCCCAACACTCTCTGTAATTTTTTTCAAATTTGGATCAAAAATAAAAAGGGTAGGGTAGCCACGTAATCCTAAGGAACGGGTGAACTCGTGCTGCGAATTTCTTCTGGTCTTCGGAATTGCTGGGTTGTAATTTGGATTCTTGAATTCCTTACCATTGAAAGTAATGGCGTCACCAGATTCTCCATTGAACTTCACTGCATAATAATTGTCATCCAAGTACTTAATCAAACCTGGATCTTTAAACGTACTCCGCATCATCATTTTACATGGTCCACACCAAGCGGTATAAACATCAACAAGAATTTTACGGGGCTCTTTTTTTACTCTTTCCTGAACCTCTGCAATGCTTAACCACTCAATATCCTGCCCAGCTTTTGCTTGTGGCATATCAGCCGTAGTTGTTGCGGGAGCTGCTGGCTTTGGTGCCGCCTTAGGAGCTGGAGTTGGTTGATTCGGCGTTACCGTAGGAGCTGCATCGGCAGCAGCTGAGGCTTCTTGCTTTCCTCCGCAGGCAGATAACAATATTGCTACAAAAAGAATTGATAGATACTTCATTTTTTATTTTATTTAATGATTAGATTTTATAACTAAGTGCTTGGACAAAAATAATGATAACTTATGGCCGAGACTATTTTTGAGTTAGTCAAGGAGTAAAAAACGGATTTACCCCTTAGGGTAATGAGTATTTTTATGACGAAGAATAATTCAAAAAGAGGCCGTCATAAGTTATTGATTATTTTGTCTAAGCACTTATTGTAAATAATTGATCCAAATTTCCAAGCGAACTCTGTCAACCTTTTCGATTGGCTCAGTTCAGTACATGCCCCTAAGAGGCCAACACGAGTGCTGTCATTCCTAAGAGACCAAAAGCGAGTGTTGTCATTCCGAGCGAGCACAGCGAGACGAGGAATCACTGCATCGCAAAAATCCCCCGCAATTCTCCTTCCAAGTCCGCTACGTCAATATTCTTCGCAATAATTTTCCCATTTCGATCCAGTAAGTAATTAGTAGTTAAGTCCTCAACATCGTACTCTTCTCGGACCGGAGAGTCAAAACCCTTCAAATCCGATACCTGAACCCAGTCCAAACCATCATTCTGAATGGCGTTTTTCCAACTGATGGCAGAAGAATCCATAGATACGGAGTATATTTCAAAACCTTGTTTACGATATTCATCATAGAGAGGTTTGAAATAGTAGCAATTTTCTTCGTTACAAACCATACTGTAGGAAGCCCAGAAATCTACTAAAACCACCTGTGCATTTAACGTCGACAAAGGTATCATTTCTCCCTCAGGATTTTGCAATGTAAGGTCTGGGAAATACTGATCTTTTTCTAAACCAATTAAAGAAACCATATCCGTATAATCCGGTTCTACTAATTGTTCGGGGGTATTGAAATAGCTAAAAAGCAGCAAAACGGCTGCGGCAGTTGCTGTAGCTGCCATAAGCCAACGACCTATATAACGACGAGGTTGCTGCGAACTACCTTGTTGCGCATCTAGACGCTGTTCCATCTGATTCCAGTTATTAGCGTCATCTTTTGGCAAGTAATCGAAAGCGTCTTTATGGTCGTTGAAGAAGTTTTCTAATTTATCTTTCATTGATGGCGAATTTTACTTTTTCTTTTAATCGTTTTTTCCCCCTATTAAATTGAGTAATGGAAGTGGAAACAGAAATGCCCAAGATTTCTGAGATCTCCTGATGGTCATATCCTTCCAGTAAATATAGACTTATAATTGTTCGATAGCCAGGAGCCAATTCTGATAACGCCTTTTTAGCAATCGCGATATTCCATTGCTGTAGTTCTTCATCTACCGGAACTTCTTTTTCAGGAGGGAAGTCATCGGCGGATTCCAGGTCATATAGCGGTATTTTCCCTTTTTGCCTTAGAGATGTAATGGCATTGTTAACTACTATCCGTTTGGCCCAGCCTTCAAATTTTTTGGTATCCTTTAAACTACCTAAGCCATTGAATATTTTCATAAACGATTCCTGTACCACATCCTGCGCATCTTCCTTATGCCAAACCACCCGATACGCAATGTTCAGAAAGCGATGGCTGTACCGCTCATAAAGCTGTCGCTGCGCTTGACGATTCCCATCAATACATTCCTGGAGCAGCCGCTGTTGCAGGTCTTGCGAAAGTCGTTTTATTTCGATGTACGGTTGTTTTAAAAGATGTTCCAATTAATAGACTTAGAAAAATAAAGGATATTGCATAGTTTAACTAGATTTGAGTGAAAAAAGTTATTATTGCAGAGGTAATTAATTAGAGCCTACTAAAGATTAGGGAAGCGTCCACTCTAAATTCAAGACGAGCAAAGCTCGAGATCCGCAAAATATAGAATTCATGTCTCAACTAAAAAAGAAACTCAACCTTTACGGACTAACCATGATCGCCGTTGGAGCCTGTATCGGTTCTGGGATATTTCGTTCTCCTGGGCAAGTGGCAGAAGCCGTTCCTAATCATACTTTGGTACTTGCCGTTTGGGCGCTAGGGGGTGTTATTGCTTTGACTGGAGCACTGACCTTTTCTGAACTAGGAGCCATGTTCCCAAAAGCGGGAGGGGTTTATGTCTACCTCAAAGAAGCCTATGGAGAAATGACGGGCTTTCTCTATGGCTGGGTGATTTTGCTGGTAATCAACTCCGGGGCACTTGCGGCACTGGCCATTACTTTCGCTGACTATATGACTTATTTTATAGAAATGAGTGAACAGACGAAAGTAATATTAGCTGCTCTAACGATTGCTTTTTTGACCGGGATAAATGCGGTTGGGGTCAATGTCAGTCAGATCTTTGCGAATCTCTTTAGTACGTTAAAACTCATTGCCATTGCCGGGATAATCATAGCAGGATTTGTTTTTTATAATGCAGAAAAAGTGCCCTTGGATTTTACATTGACTTCGGCTCCTGAAAATATCTTCAATGCTATGTTGGTTGGATTGATTGGTGTGTTGTGGTCAATGGGAGGTTGGCATCACGCCTCTTATTTGTCGGAAGAAGCGATAGATGCAAAACGAACGGTCCCTAGAGCTATGATTTTGGGGGTGTTGATTGTGACAGTGATGTATGTCTTGGTTAATCTTGCCTACATGATGTTATTGCCATTGCCAGAAATTGCGGCTTCTACAAAAGTGGCAGGAGATGCAGTAGGACAGGTGGTTTCTTTCGGCGGAAAATTAGTAGCAGTTATCATCTCGATTTCTATTTTTGGAACAATAGGTATTTATACCATGTCGGCTCCTCGTATTTATTTTGCAATGGCGAAAGATGGTATATTTTTCAAAGGGCTTTCTAAAATACATCCGACGTATGGTACTCCTGTAAATGCTATGTTAGTGCAGGCGATTTGGGCGATTGTCCTATTGCTGTTTTGGGGTGCTTTTGAAGAATTGATTTCCTATGTTACTTTTATGGATATCATTTTTATGACGATGGCAGGGATCAGTATTTTCATTTTTAGAAATAGAAGACCAAATGCAGAGCGCCCCATAAAGGCCTTGGGTTATCCGATTATTCCAATTATTTTTATCCTTATTTCTGCTGCTTTTGTAATTTCTACTTTATTTGAAAAATGGGAACAGGCGATTGCGGGCTTGATTGTGTTGGCCTTGGGATTACCTGTTTATTTCTATTTTAAAAGTCAGCGGGAGAGGGAGGAGTGAAGCCATAGCTGTATGATCCTACTTTTCCAATGATATAGTGACTTAGTTTTCTTTTGAGCTAAGTTTTAAATCGATAAAAACACGCTTTAGCAACAGATATAGACCGTTTAAAAAAATGAGCTATATATTAATTGTGTTTTAGTTAAATTGGGCACTTTCAATTTAAAAATGTCATTAAATAACAGTAAAACAATAACTTGATCTTGTTTAAGCACTAAGGACAAAATAGCCTAGTCCAGATGACCTACTTATTATTTCGTCGTTACTAAGTTGAATCTATCTAGTTTGCCTACTGAATTTTAATAAAACAGGAAATTATCCTAAAACGTGTAGTTTATATATCGCTCAATGGTTTTTTCTTTTCAATTGCTGTACTTCGTATTGGGCTAATTAACATACGTATTGAGATAGGTCAGGTAAAACTATTCTGTGTCCTACTCTGTCTGATTTTCCCTTTTACCAATACTTTTGCACAATCCTTCGAGCCGATCGTTACAACGATCAGTCAGCAGAATGGAATTCCTGACGAAGAAATTTATCGGATCATCCAAACGGAAGATGGGATGTACTGGTTGGCGACCAACAGCGGCCTGTTCAGTTATGATGGACGAGAATTTATCAAACACAAACACGACAAACAGCTGGGAGAATCGGTCTTTAACCTCAGACTTGATCCAGTCGGCAATTTGTGGTACAACAATTTTTCGGGACAAGTTTTTTGCCGGACCACCGATAGTATCCGTTTGGTCGTAGCTCAAAAAAAGGATAGGAGGCCTCAGTTGTTTACCCTTGACAAATCTGACCGAGGTATTCTAATCTTTGATAAAGGATGTATTATTCATCACCAGCCTGATCGGGTAGATACCTTATTTTCGCCTTATAATAATTATAATTTCAGCAATGTTATCCAAAAGGATGACCTCTCTTTTTTTTGGTATAACGACACGCTTTATCAAATTGAAGCTCAAAGTTGTGTTGCTGTCAAAGGTTTCACAAACCTACCCAAATACGCAGGAAGTGTCAGACTCTTTTCCTTTGGAGATAAATTCTTCATTGACATTACTTCAACTGATCGTAATTATGTGTTGGACATCAGCGGAACAGAGGCTATAGTGCGAAATGATCTGGAGATGTTGGCCAATCGATCGGTCATCAGGGTAATACAAAAGGAGAATTCCGCTTGGTTTCTAACGGGCGGCGGCGCCCTGCATTATCGTTACCAAAAAGACGCTTTTATACTGGAAGAACATTTGTTGAAAAGCATAACGGTTACGGACATGATTGTCAATAAAGAAGGCTATCGTATATTTACGACCTTAGATCGTGGTCTTTTCATTTTACCCTGCTCAGATTGTAAAAAATTGAAACTACCTCACATAGATAATCGCCGGATAAATAATATGATCCATGATGGGGAAACCAACTTATATTTTATTTCGGATCAAAATGTTTTACATCAAGCTCATTCCGAAAGGGAGACTTACTTAAAAGTAAATATTGATCCTCACCTTGAGCAATACATTACCATCGATCCTTATGCCCAGGAGCTTCTTCTTTTTAACAACGGCTTGGTAAAGAGGATGGATTTGACTACCCTAGATGTAATCGACTCTACTCGGGCGGAGATGCCTAAGAAATTGCTTTTCCTGGATGACAAAAAAAGCATCGGATCATATTACTTTGGGGCCAGAGTATGGTATCATCATTTTCAACCTGATTATGTCCTTACTATGGAACCAAGGGGAAGAACCATAGCGATGACCGATAATAAAAAAGACGTTTACATTGCCTTCCATGCGACCTTGGTATATACGGATACCTGTTTTCAAAACAAGTCCACGATTTTGGTAGATGGACAATCCTGGGCAACGGAGTTACTGACGGCACAGCCCCTTAGCGAGATGCTGTGGGCAGAGCGAAAGGGAGAAATCTTGGCTCTTCAAAAAGGAGAGATAAAGAAAGATATTCGTACAAAGGATGGTCTGTATTCTAATCAGATTAGACACATCATTGCAGACACCAATTACCTGTTTATTGCTCACCGTAATCATATTCAGGTCTTGGCCTATGAAAATGATTCCATCTACAATTTCCCTTATTATCCTTTTTTGAAAAAGTCACTGATTCAGGAGTTATCTTTATTGAAGGACCGATTGTTGATTAATGCAGGAGATGTGATTTATCAAGTTCCGAAATTTCACTTCAAATCGGAAAATAATTTTTCTAACAACACTTTAACGGTTAATCGTTTTTCCATCAATGAAGTGCCACAGACCATACAATCGGTTTATCAACTTTCGCAAAATGAACAGCAGATTATTGTCGAAGTTTGTCTGCCTAAAATGTTCTCTCGAGAACGAGTGAATTATCAATACCGCTGGCATCCCAAAACGAATTGGCAATCTTTTCCCGAAGGTGCCAACCAATTGGTACTGAACAATATTCCGTACGGAAAAAACCAATTGAGTTTGCGGGCAAAGGCAAATTACGACGAAGAGCATACTCCTCCGATCCATTTACAAATCAATCGCGCTTACCCTCTGTGGCAACAATGGTGGTTTTTTGCTTTGATTGCTTTAATGATTGCTAGCCTTAGCTATTTCTTTTTTTGGTTATTTCAACGGCGCAAACAAAAAAAGCTACAGGTAGAATTGGAACAGATCAGCCAGGAGCGCGAAATGGTTTATCTTCAGTTGGAAAATTTACGCTCCCAGATGAATCCTCACTTTGTGTTCAACGCGCTCAATAGCATTCAAGACTACATCGTGAGCAATGAGCGGAGACAGGCCTCTAAATTTTTAGTCAAATTTTCTCGTTTGATTCGCCTATACTTAGAACACAGTCGAACGGCAGAAATAACGCTGGAAGAAGAACTCAAAGCTTTGAGTTTATATCTAGCTCTGGAGAAGGATCGTTTCGAAAAAAGCCTGCATTATTCGATTTTTATAGCACCTTCTTTGCCAACTGAAAAAATTTATATTCCCTCTTTACTCTTACAGCCGTACGTAGAAAATGCCCTCAATCACGGCTTATTGCATAAAGTAGGATTTCGATCCATCAGTATTACCTTCGGTGGAGATAAAGAGCATTTGATTTGTATTATTGAGGACAACGGAATCGGTCGCCTAAACGCTACAAAGCGGAAAGGGGATACCCAGCATAAATCCTTTGCTACCCGTGCCAATGCCGATCGAATCGCCCTTATCAATCGCAACCTTGATCAGAAATTAGAAGTATTCGTTGAAGACTTGGTTTCGGCTTCCGGTAAAGCGGCAGGTACTAAAGTTTCCATTAAAATTCCATTAAAATATGAAAATAGTTATCATTGACGACGAGTCTAAAGCTCGAAGGTTATTAAGCAATATACTGACCGAAATATATGGTGAACGGTTTCAGCTTTTTCAAGCCGCTAACTTAGTGGATGGAGTGGAATTAATCCGTAAAGAAGAAGCTGAAATTGTATTGTTAGATATTCAAATGCCTAAATACAGCGGATTGGAAATTACTCGATTTTTTGCCAATGAAAGCATCAATTTTCAGATCATTTTCACCACTGCTCACAATCAGTACGCGCTGGAAGCTTTCCGAGCTAGTGCCACCGACTATCTGCTCAAACCCATTGATCATGACGAACTCGAAAGAGCCATAGATCAGGCCGTTTCCAACCAAAGCAGTCGAGTCGATTCCAAACGGTTGGAAAAACTGGAGCAAGCTTTTCTCAAGCTTTCGCTAAATAAAATAGCGCTGGAAGTACCCAAAGGCTATTTCTTCGTCTCTCACGACGATATCATTCTCTTCGAAGCAGATGGAATGTACACCAAAGCTTATCTGGCTAATAAACGAGTAGAGCTCATCTGCAAACCGCTCAAACACTTTGTAGAACAATTGTTAAGTAATAACTTATTCTACCGTCCGCATCGCTCTTATCTCATCAATCTCAAACACATTAAAGAAGTCAAAAAGGGGGACGGATTTTACATAGTCATGAAAAATGATAAACTGGTAAAGGTTGCTCGTGATAAGAAGGGGGAATTTTTAAAAATGATTGAGCGAGTGTTTTAGATGGGGGATGGGCAAAAGTATTCTTGATTTAACGAAAATTATTAACGAAGACGAAAACGGTTAACGAAAACTACCTTCTGACGCGGCGTCCAACGTCCAACGAACGAGGTTCCTTTAAGGAACCTTGTTCGTTCAGTTCTGTTCAGTCCACTTCGTCCAGCCAAAGAAAAAACAGTCACAAACAGTACAGGTTTTACCCAATAACCCCTAAGACAAAGGCATTCCGTTGCTTTAAAAGAGCAAGCCTCCGTTCAGACCCTCCTCCTCCTCATCCAAGCATCCCATTCAGAAACAAATTCCTACCATTCAGCAAAAGTGTCGATCAGAGAGAATAGAAAACCTTCAGTTTTGAGAATGTATTCATCAGTGTGTCATTAATTCGATTCACCAGAAGAATAGGTTCAATTTATAAAGGGTCTGATTAAGTATTGATTTTATAGCCCTTAGTACAACGATTTGTGAAATTATAATACATTTAATATGAAATTAACATTATTACCTATTTTTACGCTATTTACTTATGTACTTGCTGCCCAGACTTTTAGTGAGCTAACAGGTACGCCCTTCGAAGCCGTTAATACAAGCTCGATTGCTTTTGCAGACGTGGATGGCGATGGAGATCAGGATGTCTTCATTACGGGAGGAGTCAGTTCTTTCGTAAAAATTTCAAAACTGTACACAAATGGCGGAGGAGGCACTTTTAGTGAAATGATGAACACTCCTTTTGAGGGGGTTAATGTCAGCTCAATTGCTTTTGCAGATGTAGACGGGGATAACGATCAAGATGTCCTCCTTACGGGTTTGGACAATTCGTCTAATCGAATTGCAAAACTATACACCAACGATGGAAACGGTACTTTTACAGAAGTGATGGGTACTCCTTTCGGAGGAGTTGTTGATGGTTCAATCGCCTTTGCAGATGTAGATGGGGATAATGACCAAGATGTACTGATAACTGGTCAGGGAAATGGTATTTTTCCTCCATCTTCAAGGCTATATATCAATGATGGAGAAGGTACTTTTGTCGAAATGGCGGGGACTCCCTTTCTGGGGCTTGAACTTAGCTCAGTCGCCTTTGCAGATATAGACGGTGATAATGACCAAGATCTTCTTACGTCGGGATGGACTTCAGCTCAAAGAATTTCAAAACTGTATACAAATGATGGTACTGGGGCTTTCACCGAAATAACAAGTACACCTTTCGATGGAATTAGTAACGGCTCGGTGGCTTTTGCCGATGTGGATGGCGACAATGATCAGGATCTTCTCCTCACAGGAGTAAATGGTTCGTTGGATTTAATTGCAAACCTATATACTAATGATGGGACTGGGGCTTTTTCCGAAGTGTCTGGGACTCCTTTCGTGGGGGTAGACTGTAGTTCGGTGGCTTTTGCTGATGTGGATGGCGATAACGATCAGGACGTCCTTATTACAGGAGCAGATAGTCCTTTTGGTAAAATAGCTAAACTGTACATGAACGATGGAGGAGGCACTTTTACCGAGATGATGGGCACTCCTTTTGACGGCGTTGATTGTAGTGCTGTCGCCTTTGCAGATGTAGACGACGATAACGATCAGGATGTTCTCCTTACTGGACTGAATGGTTCTTTCCAGCGAATTGCAAAACTGTATCTCAATGGAGCTCTTCCATGTTTTAGTACCTCTATAGAAGTGATTACCGCTTGCGACGCTTACACTTGGATTGATGGTAATACCTACACTTCTTCTAACAATTCTGCCAGCGTCACCTTGACCAACACTGCCGGTTGTGATTCTATTGTTATGTTGGATCTCACGATTAGCAATACTACTAGTGGAGTTGATGAGCCGATTTTCGCCTGTGATGCTTACACTTGGATTGATGGCAATACTTATACGGCTTCTAACAATTCTGCCAGCGTTACATTGTCCAATACAGCTGGTTGTGATTCTATTGTTATGTTGAACCTGACCGTTAACACTGTAGATGATCTCAGTATCTCCTTAAATGATGACACTTTCTTCTCCAGCATTGATATAGCGACGAGTTATCAGTGGTTGGATTGTGATAATAATTTTACTCCCATAGCCGGAGCAAATGGTCAATTCTTTATGCCTGGCTCTAGTGGAAATTATGCACTTGAGGTTGTCCAAAACGGATGTACAGCCATTTCTGATTGTGAAAGTTTCAACACCGTCGGGGTACTTGAAAATAATTTTGAAACGGAATTAAAAGTATTTCCCAATCCGACCATGGGCAACTTCTTTGTAGACCTTGGAGCAATACGTCGTGACCTTGAAGCGACGCTATTCGACTTGAATGGAAAAGTTCTCCGAAATGTTTATTTATCGCAGGAGCAGATTATAAGAATGTCGATCACAGAGCCACGAGGTATTTATTTACTGAAGATAAAATCGGAAAAAAAATCAGCACTCATTCGGCTGGTGAAACAGTAAGAGATTTTCCATTCAGCAGCATTTATTAACTTAATTAACATAATTATTTTCTATGAGACCGATTTCTACTAAGCTATTTTATTTTTTATTTCTTGCTATCTCTTTCTTAAGTCCCCTTTCCTCCATTTGCGCACAGCAACCATCATTCAACCAGATTATTTATGTAAATTTTGGAGCAGTTGGAAATAACGATGGGACGTCCTGGGCAAATGCTTATACAGATTTACAAACTGCTATTGATGCAATTAGCCAGAAAAGAACAGCTGTTTTTATAGGTGGAGGGACCTACACTCCCTCTGATTCTTCTAACCCTTTGCAGAATGCAAGTTTTAGTTTTAACTACGATTCGACCTATGTCTACGGAGGTTTTACCGGGACAGAAGACAACATCAATGATCGACTAATAGCTTTTAGTCCCATTTCGGTTACCCGACTGAGTGGAGACAATGGCGACAATGATGATGGAAGACCTGATAACCTCACGGTGGCTGACAATGCCTACAATGTAGTGATCGTCAATAGTCCTTTTATTTTATTCGATCAGGTGACCATCAGCAATGGGGGAGCGGTAGGGAATACCGTTGAAACTTCTCATGGCGCAGCTATGCGTATCACTCCTTCTAATAAAGGAATCCACCTCATAGATTGCCGAATAGTAGATAACTTCGCCATTACAGCAGGAGCAGGTATTTTCAGAACGATGACCAGCAATGGAAACGAGATGTTTATTGATCGCTGCTTATTCCAAAATAATTTGGCTCGCTATGGTAGTGGTATTTACATGTTCTCCAATAATACAGAGTATGGCGTTGGTATTTTGAATTCTGTATTCCGGGGCAATATAGCTACTGATCTTGGTGCTAATATCCCAGGCATTGCAGGAAGTTCAGTTTGGCTTCGTGCAACAGCTTCGAGTCAAGCCAATGTAGCTATCATCAACAACACATTTTATAGTAACGAAGATTCTGGAACATGGTCTAGCTTTCAGAATATCGAATATGGAACAGTTGGTTTGAGTCAATCCGAGGGTGGTAATATGACTGCGACTTTGGCGAATAATTTATTTATGGCGAATATGGCTCCCCAGGGTGCAACGCTTTTCACTTATGGTCGCCTCTCCGAAGCACTTCAAGATGGAACACTAACAGTTCTTAACAATGTATTTCCGTTTGCTGATGGTACCAATGGAAATTTTTTCCACAACCCGAATTTAGTTGATATTTTCACTAATAATTTTTCACCGATTGCTGGTGACGATCTGATTGATAGTGGCAATAATGACTACTTGTTGGGTAGTACCCTTGATTACAAAGGAGAAACCAGACTGTATAATGGAACTATTGATATTGGTGCTTTTGAGTACAATAACTGTATGCCTACGAATGGAGTAGACATTGTCTCTGCCTGTGACTCCTACACCTGGATTGATGGAAATACTTATACAATTTCTAACAATACTGCTACGGAGATTGTGGCGACTACAACCGGTTGTGACTCCACTGTTTATTTGAACCTGACAATCAATGCTACTCCTGAACCTGTTATACTCCTGAATGGGGAGACCTTCACTGCCGGAAATCCCGATGCAAGTAGCTACCAGTGGTTGGATTGCGACAATAACTTCGCACCTATTGCCGGAGCAAATGGTCAGTTTTTTAGCCCTGGCTCCTCTGGAAATTATGCAGTCGAAATTACACAAAATGGATGCTTGGCAATTTCTGATTGTAAAAACCTTAGCATTACCAATGTGGTGGAGACTAACGTTGAAACGGAATTACAAGCCTTTCCTAACCCGACTATGGGAGATTTTAGTGTAGATTTTGGAGTAGTACATCACGATCTTGAAGCGACACTATTTGACCTACATGGAAAATTACTTCGCCGTATTTCTTTATCGCAGGCGCAGCTTATCCGAATGTCAATTACAGAGCCGAAAGGGGTTTATTTGCTGAAGATTAAATCGGAAGAACAATCGGCACTTATCCGATTGGTGAAGAATTAATTTAAGGATGATTAAAACGGGACTAGAAAACAGTAAAAAAAGATTCGTAATTTAACAACATTTTGCTCGATTAAGGAATCTTTATTATAACATCAAATTTCTAGTACCCGTCTTTTAAAAATCAATTTTATGAAAATACCAACCTTTATCTTAGTTCTGATCCTTAGTCCTTCCATCCTCTTTTCACAAGCTCTTGATTTTCTTGATCAATCGACTTCTGATGACCCTTTTACTTCTCATAGCTTTCATGCCAGTGCTTATCACGATGGTTATTTCTATTTAGGTGGAGAATTTTGGAAAGACATCACCTTTGGTAACTTTAGTATTCCCCTTTTGGCTGGAGCAGAAGGTGCCCACCGTGGTTTCATTGTAAAAGTTAGTGCCAGCAATGGTGAGGTAGAAGACTTATGGGAGTTTCGCTCTCAGGAATTTGTACGCATCAATAAAATCGAAATTGATTCTGCTAATGAGAGTCTGCTTATTACTGGACAGTTTAGAGAAAATATATCCTATCAGAATGAGGAATGGGACACTCCGTTTTTTGCAGATGGATTTATCATGAGCCTGAATGTTGAGGGCAGTCTCAACTGGTTGCAGCAAATATATTCTCAGAGTGAGTTGTCCTTCGCCAGCGGAGAATCAATAGTTATGGATGATGCTGGGAATATCTTTGTAGGTCTTGAATTTTTTGGTACCGTGGAGATTGATGGGCAAAGCTTTACCGTAGAGGAGGAAAAGTCTGGGGCACTAATTCTAAAATTAGATCAGAATGGCGCTCTGCTCGACAGTCAGGCCTGGATTGGAAATACTTTTGAAAATACAGTAGACATTACAGACATGGCACTGGACTCCAACGGTGATTTACTGATAGCCGGAGGATTTAGTGGAGGAATGGCTGTGGGTAATCAAATGTTGAATTCGTTCTCCGCTGGTGGGCAACCCTTTCTTCTAAAAGAAAACAGCGATTTGGATTTAATGTGGATCAATCAATACTTCAGTTCGAGTGCCTTGATTAATGATTTGTATTTTTTTGAGGATAAAATTTTTGCTTCTACACAGTATCGAGACTTTTTACAAATTGATAATTTCGAGATAACAGGCAGTGGCTCTTGGGGTGATCTGGCCATCTTGTCCCTTGCCGAAAATGGAGATACCGAGGTGGTGCAAAATCTAAAGCTTACAGAGAATGGCGGAATCAGAGGAGTATACGGATTAGATATGGTCAACTATGACGGAAAACTTTACATCGGAGGGATGTATCAGGGAGCTGTTGAGGATGAGCAAGGAGCATTGGTTCTCGGAGATGCCAATAGTTTTGACAACCAATTTCCATTTTTACTTTCTCTGAATACGGATGGGCAAATACAAGATATTTACGACTTCGACGGCTCTTTCGGACCAAGCTTAATGCAGACCGTTACCGCTTCTGAGCATCACTTGTTATTTGGTGGAGAATTTACCAATCAGATAAGTATTGAAGACCAAAGTTTGCAAACTATAAATTCAACGCTCTTTTACGGAGCTTTCTGGGATGGAATTGATACGGGAGTCTCTCCGCTTTCTTCTAATGAACATTGTATAGAAAAAATAGCCACAACCGTTCAAAATGAGCTATTGACTATTCAGTCGAATACGGCACTTGAACAATTATGGGTTGTTGATGTGTCGGGGAAATTGGTGAAAACAGTTGCTGGAAATAATGATTTATACCAAGCGCTCAGTTTGACAGATTTGGCTTCCGGGATTTACTTTTTGAACATTGAATGTCAGGCAGGAATATCAAGATATAAGTTTGTAAGGTAATCCCTCTTTTCCCTTTAGAAGTAGTTTTAAACCGTTTAGAAAATCATCACTCCTTTCTCTCCTCAGTTCTACTAACTTGCCGTTTTATTTAAATTAGTATTACCAGTTATGTTGGCTATTACAGGCCATACTAGCTACTTAAAATTTTAATTCAATGATGAAATTATTAATCCCCTTTTTGAGTGCATTTATTTTTTTGACTTTTAATTATCAAGCAGCTTATGCACAGATGGTGAAGAACCAAACCGAACAGATTAAATCTTTAAAACCGGGCAAATACATTTCCTACGAAGTCCAGGAGAGTAAAGATGGATCAGGTTTTGTCTACGAGCCTTTTAGTCTTACTATGGAGCTGGTCGAAGTAAATCCTGAAAAAAATTTCACGGAACATAAATACCTGGTTTTTAATGACGGAGATGGTTCTGACAAACTAACTTATCTACCCGTTAACATGGCTTTTCCGGTAACACTAGCACGAATTGGCTATGAAGGAAATGAAAAACTACAGAAAAAAGTGGGTTATGTCCCTGTTGAAATTAGTGAGCGTTCCACCCAGAAAATTGTTGTTATTGATGGTATTATCTACAACATTACTAACGATTTTAACGAAAATGAAACCGAGAGTATTAGACCGTTTTCTGTTTACATCCACGAAGACTACGGTAAAGCATCTGGAGAAGGAGAGGAGAAAAAAAAGAAAAAGAAGTCTTTAAAAGAAAAGATGAAAATGTTAAAAGCAGCCGCGAATGGACAGTTTTCTGATAAAGGGGGTAGAATGCTTAGGGACATAGATGCTGTAGGTACCTTACGGGATTATCTGACCAAGGCCGTTGCTCAACAAAAAAAGATATACCCACAATGGTCTAAAGAATCTAATAATGCCGAAAGAATAAAATTACTCGAGGAAAGAAGGGAATTGATGTATGCTGCTATGAGAAAATACAATGAAGATTTAATGGATACCCCAGAATGGAGACGGATTCAAGAAAACAATGCCTTTTGGGAAAAGCACGATAAAGCTAGCAGTGTAACCATAGAAAATAAAACGGGACGTGACATCTGGCTCTATGAAAAGGACTCCAATAACGGAACGGTTATTCGCGCGAATTCGAGTGGTAAGTTCGATTGTAAATCAACTTATTACTATTGTGGTGATGGCAACTCGGGTACTTCGAATGGTACCGTTGGTCCGCTGGGCTATTCGGCTAATTCTTCCTGTGGAGGATCGGTGAAAATCCAGTAGTTATATAAGAGTTCTAAATTTTTGACAAATAGCTCAAAAAGCGATTTTAGGACCACATTAATTATAGGAATTGCATTTCTATAACTAAAAATGATATGGCCATTCCACATCGTTTACCCCAATATAACACAGAATTAACAGCCTGATATTTTCTTTCTAAATTGGGTTAAAATAAAATTAAAAGGAGGTAATATGGTGGTAGAATAGAATGTAAAGCCGGGTCATCTTTGGGTTAGAATTAAAGCATGCTTTTTAATTTATATCATTTAATTAAAATTTTTATATTATGAAAATCAAAAGCAAATTTCTAATAACAATTGTATTACTATGCTTTACCTCCCTGGTAACCATAGCAAAGGATCTCTCTGTTTTTTCTGTTGAAGTAGTCGACAAGAATTCCTTTGCAGTTCAATTGAAGAATGTAAAGGAAGCACAAATTGTAGTTTCCTTGAAAGATGCAAAAGGAGTGTTACTACATAAGGAGACCTTTATGCAGAACCGTTTAGATAATCGAATGTATAACCTTGGTGAACTTCCTTCGGGGGGGTATACCTTAGTAGTGGTTTATGATACCGTTATTAAAGTACAAGAGATCAAAAAAGGATATGAAATACTCGAAATTGAAGCTGAAAACTTAAAGACGATATTCCAACCTTCCTTTCGACAGCATTCTGGGTTTCTTGATTTAAATATGCTCACCCTATTCGACCTGAAGTATTCACTAGAGATTAGTGATGGAGCAGGGAACCTGATTTATAACGAATTGGTGCAGCCAGAACGGACTCTTCATAAACGATTCGATTTGTCTCACCTTGATAAAGGTTCCTATGTTTTTACTATTCGAATCATGGATGATGTTCTAAATAATGAATTCACTAAACTGATAGAATTGTCTCCGACTATTGCCGCTTTGTAAAATTAAAAGCGTTACTCATTCCCATTGGACATACTAACTCTCTTTACACGAAGAAAGATCAGTCAAATTTGGCTGGTCTTTCTTTTTATCTATTAGCAAAAGCGAAATTATTGTTAGGTGTCATGTAGCATCGTAACAAACTGCTTTCTATATTCGGAGGGACTCTTATCGGTGATGTCTTTGAAAAGCCTATTGAAGTGAGACAAATTATTAAAACCACTTTCAAAGGAAATATTTGAAATACTCAATTGTTGCTCCGTAAGCAATTTACAGGCATGAACGATCCTGATTTCGTTAACAAAACGAGTGAATTTTTTTCCAGAAACTCGTTTGAAGTATCTGCAAAAAGAAGGGACTGTCATATTTGTTATGGCGGCTATTTCGTTGAGTGGGATGGCTCGGTGGAAATGGGTCTGGACATAATCATAAATGATATTGATTCGATCATTGTCGGTACTTTCCACCTCAAAAGCATAACCGTCAGCGTTGAGAATAACATATTCTTCCGTCCAGGCCATATCCTGTAAAATGCAAAGTAGCTCAATCACCTTGGCGAATTTATCCATTGTGACCAGCTTTTCCATTCGGGCGCCTATATCTTCTTTAGCCTGCCCCTGAAAGGCAATACCTGCTTTTGCTCGTTGAAGCAATTGCTGTATATCCTGCATCTCTTCCAACTCAAAAAATGCAGGCCCCAAACAATCATTATTAAATTGAATAATCGTTTCAGACTCATTTCCGGTGAGCCGATCAGTGAAGCCCGTATGGGGGAGCATCGATCCGATAAGCACAAGATCTCCTGTCTGATAATAGGACAGGTGATTTCCTATATGACGCTTTCCGCTACCTCCCTTAATGAAGACTATTTCAATCTCCGGGTGACAGTGCCAGAAAGGGGGCTTTTCATGAGGAGAAGGATCTTTGTAATGTTTTACAGAAAAAGAACTTCCAAATTCATTACTAACCTTTTCCAATGCTGGTTTTCTAGAATTTAGCATGTCTCAATATTAATTTAGTTTATGTAAAGGTAAATTTAGAGGCTATACCTTATAAAAGCAGATACCATATTAGCCGATCTATGTACAAAACTAACTTTAATTGCATTATATTGAACATATTGGACTGTCACCTAAATATTGACTTGGTTTAACAAACTTATGTCATGAAATAGTAATTAAAGTACAGATAATCCAATATTGAGTACAAGCATTATCGCATAAAAGGCAACGAAGATGGCAGTGAAAATCCCCCAGAATTTATAATGAGATTTTAGGTATTCAAAGGCTAAAGTTAGTGCTTCTTGGTTGTCTTCTTTTAAAGCAGCTTTCGTATTTAGGGCAAAGCGGAGAGAATAGATTACGGGGATCGCAAAAAGACAAAGGAAAAGAGCATAAAACAACATAAAAACATTTACAATATCTCCTGGCATGGAGCTAGACATCATTGCTGCCATTGTTGACCCCATAAAAAGAATAGAAAGTAAAGAAATTCCCAATAGCCCTAATCCGACTATGGAGAGGAACAAGGCCCATTTTGCAATCTCTTTTAAAAATATTCTAATATCTCCGTTGATGGTTAATTCGTTGCTAAGACCGCTATCTAAAGGTTGTTCGTAATCCATTTTGCTTGTTTTTGTATTCTAAAGATAGCACTAATATAAAAAAGCGCTCTGATTAGTACTAATCAGAACGCTTTTAAATTTTCGAATTATCAGTTGAATTAACAACTTATTTACGAAAGTGATTTAGTTGATTACTCAACAACTTTCACTTCAATTCTTCTATTGGCTTCACGGCCCTCTTTAGTACCATTGTCAGCAGTAGGTTTTCCGTCTCCATATCCGAAGGTCGTAATTCTATTTCTGTCAACGCCGCCTTCACGAACCAACATTTTTGCTACAGCAGCAGCACGGTTGTTGGAAAGTTCTAGGTTCTTTTTCGCGTCACCTGTGTTATCTGTATGGCCACCAATCTCTACTTTTACGTTAGGATAAGCTTTCAATACTGCAGCCAGGTTTTCTACTTCAATAGCCGTTTTAGGATCGATGTTAGCTGAACCTACAGCAAAGTTTAGATTTTTGAAAGAAACAGTTTGACCAACTGCACTTTCAGAACTACCTAATAATTTGTGTAAACCTTCTCCAGCAGAACCAGCAGCAAATTTGACATTTGCAAGCGCTTTGTTAGCAGCATCTTTCAAGGTGTTGGCAGCATTAGAAGCAGCGTCCATAGTCGCATCTGCAGCATTAGAAGCAGCGTCTCCAACTTTGTTAGCAGCATTCCCAGCAGCGTCTGCTGCGTTTTCAGCAGTTGCAGCAACTACAGAGGCAGCATCTCCTGCTTTGTCAGCAGCAGCATTCGCAACGTCTTTTGTTTTATCCATTGCAGTATTAGCGGCATCCGCAATGACATTCTGTCCACTGGTGAAATATTTATAACCGGCGAAGCAAAGTCCCAGGATAAGCGCTAAAGGCAACAATCTACTTAGCATAGATTTACCTTCGCTTGCAGCTGCTGTCGCAGCACCGGTAGCAGCAGTAGCTGCACTTCCAACTGCTTCTTTAGCTTTATTACCCATATCTGCGAATCCAAGCATGTTGCCCATGCCCGCAGGTAATGCATCCTTTATGAATTCTTTTTGACCACCTAGTAAGTTCATCAAACCACCAGCATTTAAGCCAGACTTTGATACTTGCTTACCGATCATTCCAACAAGCATTGGAGCGGCCATACGTAATACTGAACCCATAGCACCTTTACCCAGACCTGTATGTCTGATAAGTAAATCTGTGATTGCTTGTGTTTTGTTACCCATGAAGAACTGTAATAAAGTTCCTCCGGTATCCATCATTGTATTGGTTGAGCTACCTCCGCCCAGTAAAGCACCGAGGTTATCGAACATGCTACCGTCATGACCTCCGCTACTCAATAAATCCATAATGCCAGCAGCTCCACTTTCGGTAGAACCTTTTTGCATTACAGAGCCGAGGATCGCTGGAAGGGCAGCCGCCATACCTGCAGAAGCTTTAGATTCATCTTCTCCGAGGAATTTTCCGATTTGAGACATAGCAGCACCACCTAGTTGGCTTTGTACCAGGTCTAATAAATTAATAGCCATAATTTGTCTGATTTTGGTTTAGTTAATGTGAAAAATTAGTATGTTTTGTTCTTGGCTTTCTTAGGACATGAAAAATAAGCTTAGGTCACAGAAAGTGTTTAGATTTGGGAGTTACCTCATTTTTTATATCCTAGATTTATATCGGAATTCGCCTGTTGATGAGTCGGAAAAACTCGCGAATTTATAGCGTCGGCTTGTAGGTGTTCGACTAGTAGGTTTGTTTTTGCATGGTGAAATGCGGTTGTTTTTCTCTTTGTAAAGTGTGTTTGTTTGGCGAATGTAGCGTTTATTAGGTATAAAGTGTAATGTTTACGACTGTTTTTTGCGAGCCACAAGCTTCGGCTTAGGTTGATTAGCGGTTTGACTTCTGTCGGATTCTTGCCTGAGGATTGCTTTAGTGGGTGCTTTTGTTATCGCTTTTCTTCTTGTTAGAAGATGGTTTGAGCAGGGGGGCTTTTGAGGTTGAATTCCTCGATTTAGAACGGTTTGGCTTCCATTGTGATTAAACTGTTCCTTCTATTTCGTGGGTTTGGACCAATACATGGCTAGTAGAAAGGCGGAGATAAGATGCCATATGCCCCACCAGGCAGCGATCATAGCCATGCCTCCGATACCCTTGAAGAAATTGAATATGAGGATCAGGGCAAGGCCAGAGTTTTGGATGCCGGTCTCGATAGAGATGGCGCGGGCATCATAGTTGGATAGTTTTCCAGCTTTCGCAAACGAGTAACCCATTAGGAGGGCGAGGCTGTTGTGTATTAAGACAATAAAGAAAACCTTTCCAATATGGGCAATGATATTATCCCAGTTGCCAGCAGAGGCGAAAACGACGAAGCTTAGGAATATGAGGATCGAAAGGATTCTAACGGGTTTGTTTATTTTATCTACAAAATGGGGCGTATAGTGTTGTAACAACATACCTACGGTTAGAGGTATCGCAATTAGGGTAATGATGGTAATGAACATATCCGCTGCATTAACTTGCAACTCGGGAGGTAAGCTACTCACTGCTGGAATGAACCCAGACCAAAAGAAAAAGGTGATGGGTAATAGGAATATCGAACCCAGAGTTACAACAGAAGTCATGGAAATGGAAAGCGCTGTATTCCCTTTGGCGAGGTGGACGGCAAAGTTGGAAACATTACCTCCTGGACAGACTGCTATGAGTACCATGCCGATGGCCAAGCTGGTTGGTGGCTGAAGTAAATGTATGAGGATCAAGGTGAGAATAGGTAAGAAGATCAATTGGGAAATCAAGCCAATGGCTCCTGCTTTGGGTTGGGTGAATACCCGTTTGAGGTCACTCATTTTTATATCCAATGACACGCCAAACATGAGAAAGGCCAGACAGATATTGAGAACGACAAGTTGGTCTTCACTAAAATTTATCTTTACAAGATCTATAGCATCCATAAGACGAAAGGTAGGGAATTTCCTTGATTCGTTCCTAAGTCGCTTACTTTGAATGTGACTGTTATACCTAAGAGTGATCCTAGAATAGCCTTACTGTCACAGTTTTTATAATTTAGCCCCATCAAGTCTGAAACTGATCGGGTTTTCTGACGTATTATTATTTTTCGAATATAAACTTAAAACCAAGAACCAACAAAGATGGCGAAAGTATTTAACTGGGGAATTATTGGATTAGGAAAGATAGCGCATCGTTTTGCCGATGATTTGTTGTTGATACCCAATACACGTTTGCATGCTGTGGTTTCCTCATCAACGGATAGAGCGAGAGCATTTGCCCAGAAATACAAAGTAGCTTATGCCTACGGAAATTACAACGACATCAAAAATGTCCCTGATTTGGATGCCGTCTATGTGGCCTCGGCACATACTTCCCATTGTGCACATACTTTGTTGTGTTTGAAAAATAATATCCCGGTGCTTTGCGAAAAGCCATTTGCGATGAATGCGGTGGAAGTAGAACAAATGATCGGTCTTGCATTGGCCAAACAGACTTTTCTTATGGAAGGGCTTTGGACTCGTTTCCTACCCACAACCGTTAAGGTAATGGACATGATAGAAAGTGGAATGATAGGAGAGGTATTATCTTTGAAAGCTGATTTTGGTTTTCAAGCAGCTTTCGAGCCGGACCGTCGACTTTTTAATCAGGACCTTGGCGGTGGCGCTTTGCTGGATGTTGGTATTTACCCTGTGTTTTTGTCCCTGTTGCTTTTTGGAAAACCTGATGTCATTAAAGCTATGGCGACCATAGGGCCAACCAACGTAGACGAAAGTTGTGGTATGATGCTCAGTTATGGAGAACAGAAAATGGCGATGCTCCACTCTTCCATTATAACAGATACACCAACGGAAGCTTATATTTTTGGAGAAAAGGGATGCATCCGAATAAATCGCCGTTGGCATGAAGCTACCTCTGTGACGGTTATGCTAAATGGCGAGGAACCAAAGGATTACTTTTTTGAATTTAACAGTACTGGCTATCGATACGAAGCGGAGGAGGTCATGAGTTGTGTACGTGCAGGGAAGCTGGAATCAGATATTTTACCACTGGGTTTTAGTCGAAACTTGATGGAATTGCTGGACCGCATTCGCTTGGAGGCGGGCATCTTTTATCCTAGGCATGATCAGTTTACTAAAGAAATGTTGATAGAAGGAGATGGTGGGTTTTCTATGAATTAGGTTAGGAATCAAAATTAAGTGGTCTATTAAAATCAAAAAACATGAATCATCCCATAAGTAAAGTGTGCACGTACGAAAATTCACAACAT
>CAZDTI010000047.1:0-29754 GCA_964508085.1 uncultured Saprospiraceae bacterium
GCCAAATGGTACAGCAACGAAGAAAATGATTCTTCAGTAAGCTACGTTAAAGTAGTATAACGACTTATGTCGGAAGGTCGATTCACTTTTTAGTGAATCGGCCTTTTTTTTGGACTGTTCTACCAAGTGTGTCATTTCCTAACGCAGCCCTTAAATCCCTAAAGGGAAATCTACCCGCTGACACACTTTATTGAACACTCTCTTTTTTTTGTATAGATAGGAAAAGACGTAGAGGTTCCCTATGATCCTCTACGTCTTTGTTAATTATTAAAATCTAGCGCTTAGTTCTTTTTCTTCTCCAAGGAGCATTCTTTTGCCAATCCCCTGCCATGATAGAGCCGTAAGGCATCACCTCATCGATGACTGTCCCTAAACCAAACTCGCTCATTTGCGCTCGCACCGTATCTGCATTTTTGTAAGCTGATGGCAATTCCGTAATATCAATTTCCTCAGAGAAAAAACGAACATCAAGACCTTTGGTTTCTTCTTCAAAAATCTCTAAAATTGGTCGCTCTCCTTTGGATCGTCGATGAGCAGAACGGCTTAAATTTCTGCCCGCTCCATGCGGGGCAAAACCTAGATTTGTTGCTGTTGTCTCGCCTTCGACAATCAAAATTGGTTCCGCCATATTCAACGGAATTAATCTTGGACCAGTAATATCCGGCATGTATTTGTCGCTCAAAGGCGTAGCTCCCTTTGCATGATAAAACAAGTCGCCATCTTTGAAAACGAAGTTGTGCTCATTCCAAAATCTGTTTTCAATTTTACCTCCAGCTTTCTCGGCGGTAGCATTATGAATGCAAATATGATTTTGCTTCGTCCAGTCTCGAATGATTTGCAAAGCGGCCCAATAATCTTTTCCTTCTTCACTATCAAATGGAATCCAAGCATTTTGCTTTAATGTGTCCGGGGAGATTTCCTTGCGGAAATTTTCTGCCATTTTCATCCCAACCTTATATAGCTTCGCTCCTACTGCTCTTGAACCATGATGTGTAATCATCATCGTATTTCCGGTCTTCTTTGACTTCCCAACAAACAAAAAATGATTGCCATCTCCCTGCGTTCCCAAATGCTTTCGCGCCACCTGAATCAAATTTTTATCTCTAAGAATGGCGTTCGCTTCAAAAGCTGCTAACAATTCTTTTGGAAATCGATACTGGTCATTGCGTTCTCTTCCACCAGGACCAAAATGGGTAGAGGCATGAGCTGCATCCATGATCGTCTTCGGATCAGCCTTTCCAAAATCCGTCAACATCACTGAACAGCAAATATCGGCGCTATGCATTCCAGGGTGAATGGCATTTTTAGCAACCACTACCCCGCCTACAGGAATAGTTCCAGCCCCTCCGGTTGGACAAGCATCCGGCATAATGGCACCACCCACAATAGTTGGTGTTTTCATCAAAACCTTCATTGTAGCAATCACCGATTCAACGTTCTCTTTTTCAATATCATTTTCCGCCTTGATGTTAATCGAGAACGGTACAGGAGTCTTATGCAACTCAATCGGTGCTGGTGCTTTGAATTGTTCCAAATAAGCCAACATCTCCGGCTCTTCCAGTTTATGTTCATTGATATAAGCAATAGCTTCCTTAAACCATTTTCTAGGATGATGTCCCAACGCAATCAAAGTATTACCAGTAATTTTTTTCATGACGAATATTTTTATCGTTCTATAATTCAAATAACAACACAAAGATTCAATTTAACTACGCAATCATTTTGCGTACAACTAAAAAAAACATATTTTACCTCCTCAAATACTACATAACATACCCCTCACTACAGCCCACAACGTAAGACTCTGGAAGAGTCAAACCACATTTACCCCGACTTGAAAGTCGGGACTGGCCAGCGCAGAGCGAAGGGAGGGAGAGCCAGAGGGACACAAACCACAACAAAATGGCGCAAAACAAAAACGCACTCATCCGCTACAAAACAATAGATAAATGTCTTCAAAACCCCTATCGGAAGTGGACACTCAATGATCTAATCGATGCCTGTTCAGATGCCCTCTACGAGTATGAAGGTAAGCAAACCAACGTCTCCAAACGAACAGTCCAATTGGATATTCAACTAATGCGCAGTGATAAGTTAGGCTATAATGCGCCGATTGTCTGCTATGAAAAAAAGTATTATAAGTACGAAGATCCAGGTTATTCGATCACTAATATTCCACTAACGGAAAACGATATGAATGTTCTTTCGGAAACGGTAGAAATGCTAAAACAATTCAAAGACTTTTCTTTGTTTTCTGAATTAGGAGGCATCATTCAACGATTAGAAGACAAAGTTTATACAGAGAAAACAAAGAGTGCATCGATCATTCATCTGGATAAAAACGAAGCACTTAAAGGCTTAGAACATTTAGATTTACTCTATCAGGCTATTCTAAAAAAGATCTGTTTGAAGTTGGTATATCAATCTTTTAAAGCAAGGACTCCTTCTGAGTTTACTCTTCATCCTTTTATTTTGAAGGAGTTTAACAATCGTTGGTTTTTGGTCGGGAGAAAACATCAGCAAGAAGGCATACTAACATTGGCACTTGACCGGATCATAAAGATAGATTATGATTTAAAAGTAAGTTATAGGAACGATAATTTTGATGGAGATGAGTATTACAAAAATTCAATAGGGGTGACTGTTTTGAAAAGAGAAAAGCCGATAGCTGTAGTATTGAAAATTGATCGGTATAATGCGCCTTATGTTTTGACAAAACCTTTTCATGCGTCACAAGAAATTTTAGAAAATCTGCCAGGGGGAGGAGTAACAATACAGTTACGAGTGCATCAGAATTTTGAGTTGGAACGTTTGATATTGGGTTTTGGAGATGGGGTTGAGGTGGTGAAACCGAAAGCCCTGCGGAATCGAATAGCGAAAAAGTTAGGGAATGCAATGGCTTTGTATGGACCTATTAACTCTTGAAAGGCCTAGTTCCTAGGGGGCGTATGCATTCTTATCATTCACTTGCGTTGCTTAATAAGGGCCTTCTTTGTGAAAGGTTGCAATAGGGCTAACAATAGCCGAAGAGTTTTAAACTATTCTTCGGCTACTATTAAATTATTCATCTAGTTGAATGGAGATATATTATTCATCGGTAGTTGTTAAAGTCACTTTATTTATGTTGCACGATAAAATTCTTGGTTTTCACTCCTTCAGATGTGCTTACTTGAAAGAAGTAACTTCCGTTTGGATAGTTGGCAACATTGAGTAAAAGACGCTCGCTATGAAGGTGATCATACTGTTTTTCCATGATGATATTTCCACTCACATCTATTACTTTGATTGTGGCCTCTGCATAAGGCTTTGACAACTTGATATTTACCATCATGTCCTCATTGGCAGGGCTGGGGTAGATGTTTAGCTTTGCATCATCAAGGGTTTCAACGGTGTTTTCTAAGATATTTTTATTTATAACATTCAATCGTACACAGGGAACAGCCTGACCAATAAATCCAGCATCATTAAAGGCTTGATCTTCTAGATCAACATCAATGGCCAACATGTTAGACATACGAGGTGCATTATTCAGACGACTAACATAAATAGCGGGATCATAATCTATAGCATCATTTGAACCTAATCTTACCACATTACCTGCCCCTGTGTCTACATATTCTACCATCAGGACGTAATGTGTATTGTCATCTAGCTGCACACCACTTGCAAGCGTATTGAGGTCTGTTAGTTGTATTACTTTAACCTGATCTATTTCATCAGTAGCCTGAATAGTGTATTCTCCAAAACCAACCTGTTCTCGATCATCGGGGAGGCAGTCGTATTGTGCATTCACTGGGTCAGCTGCCCAATCATCTAGTGGTGGATTCCACTTCCACAATTTCACAGTCAACGATAGTCCATCAGAGATTGAATCCCCGTCAACAATAATACTTGCAGTGTTTGCCAAATAGTCAGCACCATTGTTGATGTAAAAATGGTTGCCATAAGTCCAAGATTTTGGTTCTGCTGGCTCCCAATTGGTATCTCCGGGTTGGATAGTACCTGTCGCTTCATTTTCCTTAGAGAAGGTAGAATCCGTAACCATCAATTCAAAAGAAAAGGTATTGTCTCCGAGGTTGCTATCCGTTTCGGCAATTGTCAGTGTATAGGTACCGATATGTAACCCTTTCTCTAAAGCTGTAAAGGAGCCAAAGATTTCATTCTCCGCTAAAGAATCGGCTACCAAATCACCATAAGGAATAGAAGAGTTGTAAACAGAGTTTCCACCTGTGGTTACGTCGATAGCCAGCTCTACCCCTGTAGCGGTATTACTACCAATGTTTTCAATATTTGCAAGAAAGGACATCGGCTCAATTTGCGAAAGTGGAATGCTAGCATAAGGAGCAGTCGCTCTCCACAATTCAGAAATTTTCACATCGTTGTCAGGTCGTTTGCTAATAGTAATGTCATCTATTCCCCAAAAGTAAAAATTACCCGCGAAGGTAAATTTGATTTTCACATTGTCAGAACCCGCAAGACCTCCTTCAAAAGGAACTCGGAGGGTGGCAGCTCCATTGGTAGAAGGGACTCCGTTTCCTCCTGTTGTTTGAGGTAAAGTTGGATTGGCGTCTATGCGGTCAGACCAAGTTGCACCTCCATCGGTACTGTAAGCGTAAGAAGAAAAGGTATAACCAGTCTCGGCTCCGAAGAAACGGAAGAGTTGGTAAAAATTAATATTTATGCGGGTTTCTATTGGTACCATACTCAAGTCAATAACCGGAGAAACCAAATCTGTGATATAAAATGGCCAAGGCCCAGGGGGAAGACTATTGGTGGGGTTTGTAGTATTGTAATCTGCATTTATGATCATAACTCCATTAGAGGCTGTTGGAGAATTAATACTTTCGCCCTGCCCTCCCAGTACACCTCCAGTCATCAATCCTGTTTGATCCCAAACCCAGGTAGAGTCATTTTGAATAGATTCGACAGTCCAGCCATTGAGTCCCCCGTCAAAGTCACCTTCCCCAGGGTTTGTTCCCCAATAAGTTTGTGCGATTAAAGCAGAAGAGGTTAATAATAGAAAGAACAGTATATAGATACTTTTTGTAAAGGCAGTTCTCATAAGAGTAGTGATTTAATAAGTTAAGAAGTGATATAAAGATAGTAAATACCTTGGCCTTGCATTATGTTGAGTCTATATTCTTCAATCGGTTCTCGCTCGATTTGCTTAATAATAAAACGACCATCCGGATTGATCCATGCTTTTATCTAAAGTGGACTTTATCTCCTAGATCCGTTTGGGCGTTTTACCCTATATAAATAATGAAGGGGTGTGCATGGCACAAAAAAAGCGCAACTATTTCAAAAATAGTTACGCATTGTGTTTGTGGTCCCACAAGGACTTGAACCTTGGACCACCTGATTATGAGTCAGGTGCTCTAACCAACTGAGCTATAGGACCTGCCCGAAAGCGAGCGCAAATTTACATATTTGATTTTCTTTATGCAAGTGATCGCTTTCTTTTTATTTCAAACAAGCTCTTCTATCTTTGAGCTGTAAATAAAGGAATATCTCCAGACTTAATTATTTCCAGACTATTATATTGTCAACCTACAACAATGCAAATCAACTCCTACCCTGCCAAACTGCTCTTGTTCGGTGAATATACAATCATACAAGGGGCTAAAGCACTTGCGGTTCCTCTTACAAACTATAGGGGGCAATGGGTTACAGATGCTGTAAGTAAAACACAGCAGCAAGGATTATCTAAGCTTCTGAATTATTTACAAGAGAAATATAAAGATCAATACGATATTTCTGCTTTTGAAAAAGTAATAGAGGCAGGGGAATATTTTCAGTCTACTATTCCGCAAGGCTATGGAGCTGGAAGTTCTGGAGCAGTAACTGCAGCGGTTTATGATCGCTTTGCTATTCGAAAAAAAGAAGTAAAGACAAATTCTGATTTGAATCTGCTACAGCAAGAACTTGCCAATATAGAATCCTGTTTTCATGGCGCAAGTTCTGGAGCTGACCCCTTAGTCTGTTATTTGAAAAAAGGCATTTTATTTAATGGAGATAAGCCACAGTTGATCTCAACAGATCAAGTTAAATTAGACGGTTTCTTCTTGATCGATACCGGAATTAGCAGAGAAACGGCGCCTTTTGTGGATTTATATAAAAAATGGTGTGAAGAGGAAATATACCCACTTCGCTTGAGAGCAGAGTTGATTCCATTAGTAGAGGAGGCTATTGAGGTCTTTTTGCAAAAAGACAAAGAGGCGCTCTTGGAGACTATTCATCAAATTGGCTATTTTCAATTCAAATATTTTGTAGAGATGATACCTGCTGATTATAGGAAACCTTGGTTGGACGCTCTGGCTTCCGAACATACAAAACTGAAGCTTTGCGGAGCAGGCGGTGGCGGTTTCATCCTAGGTTATTCCGTAAATATGGCAGAAACAAAGCGCTTGCTAAAAGATTATCAACTGGTCATCCTTTAGAAACGGTACGATTTGAGAGAGCGGTAAACGTTTAACAAATCTACAGAGCTTTAATAAATGGCACCCCCCAAGGGGCAATAGTGGAAAGTTAACAGATTTAGTTAAGGGGTAAAGTTACCCTCCTTGGCCTACTTCTTGCCTTTTCCACCTATTGATAAATGCTAATGTTTTTCATACTATACGAAATAGTACATTTAGACGTTAAATCAGGTAATCCGTATACTTCTTTATGTCATGCATTGTTTCGTTACCAGAAAAAGTGAAGAATGCTTATTATCAGCAAAAAAATCATTCAGCGTTCATAATCTATTAATAGGCGGAGTCATTATTTATGGAGTCCTTAATATTCATTAACTTTGCCGCGCTTTTAGAACTCATGAACATTACAAAATTACTACCGGTGAAAAACTCAATTATACTCTTCGTATTTTTATTCTGTACTTCTTTTGGGCTTCAGGCGCAGCGAGGCTGGGAAGCAGGTGGCTGGATCGGAGTCTCTCATTACTTTGGAGATATCAACAGTTCCTTCAATCTTAAAACGCCAGGTTTAGCTGCAGGGATTAATGGCCGTTATAATTTCAATAATAGGCTATGTGCTAAATTATCTGCTAATTATGGTAGAGTTGGAGCAAATGATAAAGACTCAAAAAGTACTTTCGAGCAAAATAGAAATCTGAATTTTAACTCAATCATTTTTGATGGTACTGGACAATTCGAATTCAACTTCCTACCCTACGATCACGGAAGTAGCCTCAATTTTTATACACCTTATTTATTTGCAGGGCTTTCTGTTTTCTATTTTAATCCGACTACGGAATTTGAAGGGGAAACTTATGAATTAAGAGATCTTGGTACGGAAGGGCAATTTAGAGGAGAAGAATACTTTTCTCTTCAAGGCGCATTGGCCTATGGAGTAGGGTTGAAATTTGATCTTAACTATGAGTGGAGTCTGAACATAGAAATGAGTGCCCGCCGATTATTTACAGATTACCTTGATGATGTAAGCACCGTTTATCCTGACCTTGACGATTTAGAATCTTTGAGAGGCGAGATTGCTGTTGCACTTTCTGACCGAACAATAGACGACATTACAGGAGGACAGGAAGGTCGCCAGCGAGGAGATAGTAACAATAATGATAACTATGCTTTCTTCGGCGTAAGTCTGATGTACTACTTTGGAGATATTCGTTGCCCGACTTATTCGAGGTAAGTTATTTTATAGATAAATGCGATAGTAATAAAAAAGCCTAGCCGGTTATTCTGGCTAGGCTTTTTTTTAATTTTTAGTTGAGTCTATAATTTCAGATGAAGGAAAAGACTAGTAGTCCTACAATAAAGAATCAAAATCACTTCTCCGCAGACGTATCCTCTGCCATCGTTAAAGATTGACAAACGTCTACCAAAGTCAAAAACTCATTTCTATACCCTTCTTTGTCTTCACCTAAAGCTCCTCTAGCCAATTCTGCCACGGCTTCATAACTACTATTCGCTTTGTATTTACTATCCCGTAGGAGTAAACCAAATTCAGCTACTGCCGCAGAAAAACGGAAGTTTTCAGAACTGTTACTCAAGGATTGTCCTCCATCATTGGTTGCTACTTCAAGTAATTTACTTTGTTCTCCTTCTGGTTCTTTGTAGCGTAATTTTAAGGAAAGAATATTTGAATCATCTTTAGCAGAAGTTTTTATATTTTGCTCTTGATATTTTAAAGGGTCTACGGAAGCAGTTTGTTGACTGGAATCTCCAACGGGGACAATCTCGTAGAGCGCAGTTACATTATGACCTACCCCCATTTCGCCAGCATCTTTTTTGTCATCATTGAAATCTTCATTATTGAGTAGGCGGTTTTCATAACCAATTAAGCGATAAGCACCAACATGTGCCGGATTGAATTCGATTTGTAATTTTACATCTTTTGCTATGGCAAACAAAGTGCTCATCATTTCTGTAACAAGAACCTTACGAGCCTCTCTGATGTTGTCAATATAAGCGTAGTTACCATTACCATTGTCTGCTAACTGTTCCATTTTGGAGTCTTTCAAATTACCACTTCCAAAACCTAAGACAGATAGGAAAACACCCTGGTCTCTTTTCTTTTCTATCAATCGAACGAGTTCTGCGTCACTACTTTGTCCGACATTAAAATCACCATCAGTTGCAAGAATGATCCGATTGTTTCCTCCTTTGATCAAATTGTCTAAAGCGATTTTATAAGCCAAATTTATTCCTGCGGAACCGGCTGTACTTCCGCCAGGTTGAAGAGCATCGAGCGCAAGTAAAATAGCCTGCTTATTATCTCCGCTTGTTGAAGGTAGCACTAAGCCTGAAGCTCCTGCATAAACAACAATTGCTACTCGATCTTTCTCCGTCAATTGATTAACCAACATTCTAAAAGCCGATTTCAATAGAGGCAATTTATTCGGTGAATTCATTGAACCGGATACATCTAAAAGAAAAACGATGTTACTAGAAGGAGCTTGTTCTTTATCAATATCTTTGCCCTTGAGGCCGATGTGAACTAATCTATTTCTTTTATTCCAAGGGCAATCGGCAACTTCGGTGGTCACCGAAAATGGATGTTTGCCAGAAGGTGCTTTATAGTCATAATCAAAGTAGTTGATGAACTCTTCAATTCGTACAGCATCCTTAGGAGGAAAGCGCCCCTGTAAAATAAAACGACGTGTATTACTATAAGAAGCATTGTCCACATCAATAGAAAAAGTAGAAAGAGGTTCATCGGTTACCTTTCGGAAATCGTTTTCTTTAATGTGGGCATAGGACTCCGTATTGTGAATGGGTTCTGCCTCCGTCCCACCAAAACTTTTAGGAATGGCAGAAGGAGGAGGTGCATCATAATGTATATTGTTAAGTGAAATCTCTTGCTCCTTTACTGCATCTGTACGTGAATTATTCATGCAGGCAGCTAAAAACAGAATTAGAAAGAAGAACGATGAATGGAGGGCAGTTTTTTTCATGGTTGATGGTTTTTAAGAACACCGAAAAATTAACTAAATGACGGAGCGTGCAATGGTCTAAATCAGCCTGTTCCGATCAGGCAAGTTATTTTTTGTGTCATAATTATTACTTAAAGAACGGGATAAGATCGCTAAAATTGAAAAATAGAGAATCTTTCTTACTTGATGTAAATTTCCCCTATTTTGGTGCACGCATTAAATCGCTCTAATGATAAAACAAACCGAAATCCAGCTCCCCGCCTATCCTCGCGGCTTCCATCTGATTACTCGCGAAGTACTCCGCCATTTTAAGGAATTGCCAAACACGGGCCTTTTTCATTTGTTCATAAAACATACGTCGGCAGGATTGACGATTAATGAAAACGCTGATCCTTCTGTCCGAGTTGATTTTGAATCTATATTTAATAAAATTATTCCTGAAAATGAACCTTACCTTACGCATACTATGGAAGGACCAGATGATATGCCTGCTCATATCAAAGCTGCATTGGTCGGGAACACGATAATGGTGCCGATTACCAATGGTCGATTAAACTTTGGGACCTGGCAGGGTATTTACTTATGTGAGTTTAGAAATTACGGTGGGCAACGAAAGTTGGTGGCTACCGTATATGAATAATAAGAAATTTAATAGCTGTTCAGTAATTGGTTGATAATTCCTACGGTGTATGCTTTAGAGAAGATTAATAACGAATAGCTAGCAGTTAATAGTGATTAAAAAACATGCAGCCATTCCTTAATGGACTTCTTTTTGGATTGACCTTAACAATACTGTTAGGCCCCATTTTCTTTGCTTTAGTTCAGGCGGGCCTGGAACGTGGTTTCCGGGCAGGTTTTGCTATGGGGATGGGAATATGGGTTAGTGATGTTATTTTTATTGTTGCAGTCTATTTGAGCGTATCACGAATTGTTGGTGTTACCGAAATTGAAGGGTTTAAATTATGGGTTGGAATAGCAGGAGGAGTGATATTATTGTTAATTGGATTACTAACGCTACTAGGTAAGCCACCAGAAATGAATGCATCTATTTTAACAAAGAAAAAACTAGGTGCTTCTTACTTGGTCTTGGGAATAAAAGGCTTTCTGATTAATACAATAAACCCTTTCACCTTTTTCTTCTGGATATCGGTAATGACGGCGGTAGTTTTAAAAGAAGAATATTCAGTATCCGATGCTACGCAGTTTTTTGTAGCAATAATGTTGATTATTGTTACTTCAGATATGGCAAAAGTCTATCTGGCTAAATATATCAGTAGTAAGTTGAAGGCCCATCACGTCCTTTGGATGCGACGAATTTCAGGAAGCGCCTTAATTGCTTTTGGAATAGCTTTGATGGTAAGGGTGTTATGGGATATGTGATTTCTAGGATTCGTTACCCATTCGACATGCTCAGGGTAAACTGCTCGGAATGACAATGGTTCGATTCGCTGCGCTCGCTCGGGGGAGTAGAAAAATCTAACTCCTTATCAAAAGTAAAATTATTTACTAAAAATATTATACTTCAAAATACAGTAAATTGCCCTGAAGCCATCTTTCCAGCCAATCTTCTTCCCTTCTTCATAAGTTCTACCATAATAAGAAATCCCCACTTCATAAATTCTGATATCAGGAATACGAGAAATTTTTGCAGTGACCTCTGGCTCAAAGCCAAAACGTTTCTCTTGTAAGCTCAACTGTTTAATATACTCACTTCGGAATAGTTTGTAGCAAGTTTCCATGTCTGTCAAATTGAGGTTGGTAAACATATTGGAAAGCCCAGTTAGCCATTTATTTCCTCGAGAGTGCCAATAGAAGAGAATTCGATGAGGGTTTCCACCCATAAAGCGAGAGCCGTAAACGACATCAGCAAAACCCTTGAGAATCGGTTTTAGTAGTATATTGTATTCCTCCGGATCGTACTCCAGATCCGCATCCTGAATAATCAAGTAATCACCCGTTGCTTTTTTAATACCCGTATGTAATGCCGCACCTTTCCCCTGATTTACTTCGTGCGCAAAATACTGAATGTTTAAATCTGGGTTGGAAGCCATATATCGCTTGACCGCTCCTTCCGTATCGTCTTTAGAACAATCGTTAGTTATGATGATTTCTTTCTGAATATCTTCGACTAGAACAACGTCTTTTACCTTATCCAATATAAGGTGTATGGTTCGCTCTTCATTGTAAGCGGGAATGATTATAGATAAAGTTTGGCTCATGCTTTTTTAGCAGATTTAGTTTGGTATTAAACGAGGCGTCAAATATACGAGGAACTTATGGTAAAGTCTTATAATTACGAGTTTGGGAGCCGTTTGTTCATCAGGCTAAACCAAAGTGGGGGAACCAATGCAATTAGCATAGAAGTCGGGTACCCGTATGGCAGTTGCGGACTTTCTTCCATATAGCGTAATATCTGATATTTTCGATCTGCTTTAAAATGATGATCAGAATGCCGAGTCAATTCATAAAGAACAATTCGACCTAGCTCATGATTGGAATTCCAGGAATGCTTTGGCAACACTCTTTCATAGCGACCTGAGGATAAAAGTTTTCTACTTAGGCCATAGTGCTCAATATAGTTGACCGTTTCTAATAATAAAAAACCGACAATTGCAATCGCGACGGCATATGGAATAATTGCCCAGCCAAAAATAAATCCGACTAACCCTAAGTAAATAATCTGGATAATTTGAAACCAAATCATTTCATTAGAAAAGCTAAGGCTCGATATTCCTTCCCTTTGTAAACGTTCATTTTCCAACCGCCAGGCACCGATGTAAGTGCCACTTACTGTGCGTGACCAAAACTTATAAAGGTGTTCTCCTTTGCGCGCTGAGGAAGGGTCGACAGGCGTTGCTACATGCTTGTGGTGCCCTCGATTATGCTCAATATTGAAGTGCATGTACAAAGCGGGTAGTAATAATAATTTTGCAATAAGCTGATCGTGAGTAGTAGCGCGATGTCCCAGCTCGTGGCCAATATTGATTCCGAAAGTTCCGATGATGAGGCCCATGCTCAAAACCAAGCCAACAACTTCATAAGTTTGTAAAACCGTTGTTTGAATGGTGTGAAAGAAAAAAATCAGCATACCATATAATAATGGAAGATGCAGATAGAGTAAGAAGTCAAACAGCGTATTTTCTTTCGCTAGTTCTTCTTCTTGCTCGGTTAAATTTTCTTTAGAATTTGGTGTAAAAAATTCAATTAGAGGGATTAGAACAAATGCAATGATGGCAACCCCAAAGGAAAGAACACCTTGATAATACAAAGAGGCAAAGCCAGCAAGCGGTACTGCATAAGCAATGAGGTATTTTAATTCTCTACTTCTCATAATTTTTATGATTTTAATATGGCGAAAGGGCAGAGCTTTAAATGCTAGTCCTGTAGAAATCAATTAAGGGGTTATTCTGTAAAGATAAGCTATCCTGCGGTAAGTCGCATGCCAAGAAAGATACACAGCATACAAGTCAAGATACTCCAAAAAGCATAGTTGAAAACGGCAAGATAATTACCTGACTCGACCAGTTGTAAGGTTTCGGCAGAAAAGGTCGAAAAAGTGCTAAACCCACCACAGAACCCTGTGATAAAAAATAAGCGACTGTCTCCGCTTATCGCATTTTTTAGCGCAAGCCCGGCTACAATACCAAGAACCAAACTGCTCAATACATTAGCAACAAAAGTACCATAGAAAAAAGTGGAAGAATGAGGAATGAATTGAGCGATACCATAACGGCAAATACTACCTAAGCCACCACCCAGAAAAATGAAAAGAAGTTGTTGCATTTCACGAAGATACTAAAAGGTACTCTCTGTTATTCTATCCTCTTTTTTAGAAGGCTTATTCATTTTTTCTTTAATCTGACTTTGACGTCGATCAACCGCTGAATATAAGACATAGGTGAGTGAAGAAGCAATTACAGAAATTAGAAGGATAAGGCTATGATTGCCAAGCCCTTGAAGCGCAATTACTAGTAAAATGAAAAAGATATTGACAACAACCAATAACCCTGTAGCCTGCATATGGGACAGGCCAAAATCTAGTAATAAATGGTGAATGTGGCTTCGATCAGGGTTGAGAGGTGATTTTCCCTTGGCGGCCCGTACAACAAATACACGTAGTGTGTCAAACAAAGGGAGTATCAAAATTCCAAGAGCAACTGCAGGTACGGCAGAAAAAGCATAAGGGCTGTTTGGTGAAATCTGATGAAGCTCTATAAACTCAATAATCAAAATAGAGCAGGTTAGCCCCAGAATGAGCGCTCCAGTATCTCCCATAAATATTTTAGCAGGGGTGAAGTTGTATTTTAAGAAAGCAATGGTTGCTCCAGCCAAAGCATAAGCGATAATGGCCATGTCCATTCGCTCCATTAATAAAAACCAAGTACCCAAGGTAATGGAAATTAATGTTCCGATACTTCCCGATAGGCCATTAATCCCATCGATTAAATTAAAGGCATTGATGATAACTAAAATGGTGAAAATGGAAATTATAACACTCGCCCACTCATGTAATTCATTTATACCAAAAACACCATAAAAGCTAGTAATAACAATATTAGATTTAAAAACGAGAATCATGGCAGCCGCAAATTGAGCAACTAATTTCTTTCTTGCTGATACTGGCGCAATGTCGTCTTTCGCACCAACTAAAAAGAGAATAATGAAAGCGCAGAGGATATATTGTAAATCACCAAAGACATTAAATGGTGTCCACATAATAATAGAAAAGAGTAGGCCTGCAAAAATAGCAATGCCACCAAGAGAGGGGGTACTTGTTGTATGAGATCTGCGTTCTCCAGGTTCATCACATAAGTTTTTGGAAATAGCGATGTTGATGATTGGAGGAATGGCGAAGTATGTGAGTGTAAATGAGGTAATAAAACTCAAAATGACGTCGTACATTACCTGTGTGTTTTGATGTAAAATAGGGTGCAATCGCAAATATACTAGCTATACGGGGATTATACCTCCATATTCAAGTTATTGTTTCATTAATTTTATATGAAAACGAAGCTTTCATAAGGATATATAGCTTAATCTCTGCTGTAAAGCATATTCTGTTTATCTAGAAGATTCCTTCAACTTTAATTCCGTTGTATTGTTGGGAGAATATGTTAAGAAGCTTGGAACAAGAAATATTTCCCCAAATACTCGAATGATAACAAGGCATTTTATGAAGTACTTATCACTACTAAACTGTATTTTTGTTCCCCGCTTCTTGATTAAGACAGGAGAATTCATTTAGGTCACTACCTAATTTATTTTAACACTATTCTAATATACTATGCCTAAAGCGACTACCAAAACAAAGAACCACACAACTAAAGAACAAGAGGCCATCGAAGTCCTAGGGGCCCGAGTACACAACCTTAAAGACATTAATGTAAATATCCCTCGCAATAAATTTGTAGTCGTAACCGGAATTAGTGGTAGTGGAAAATCTTCATTGGCTTTTGATACCATTTATGCTGAGGGGCAGCGTCGCTACATGGAAACATTTTCTGCTTATGCCCGGCAATTTATCGGGGAGATGGAACGACCGGATGTTGAGCAGATTACCGGTTTGAGTCCCGTTATCTCTATTGAGCAAAAAACAACAAGTAAGAACCCTCGATCTACTGTTGGTACCATTACAGAAATCTACGACTTCCTCCGTTTACTTTTTGCCAGAGCTTCTGATGCCTATTCCTATGATTCTGGGAAGAAAATGGTGAAATACAGTGAGGAGCAAATGGTAGCACAAATTTTTAAAAACTTTAAAGGAAAAAAAGTCTACCTACTCGCCCCAATGGTTCGATCTCGTAAAGGTCATTACCGGGAACTGTTCGCGCAAATTGGAAAACAAGGTTATACAAAGGTTCGAGTGGACGGGGAAGTCTTGGATATCAAACCATCTATGCAATTGGATCGATACAAAACCCACGATATAGAAGCGGTAGTAGACCGACTAACTGTCGATAAAAAAAATGAAGAACGAATAACCGCTTCTATTCAGACGACTTTAAAAATGGGAAATGGTTTGATGATGTTATTAGATGTAGCCTCTAACAAGATGTTTCCATACAGTAAGCACCTAATGGACCCAGAAACGGGATTGTCCTATGAAGAACCTTCGCCAAATGCTTTTTCCTTCAATTCGCCTTACGGAATGTGCCCAAAGTGTAAAGGACTCGGAACTGTTCAGACCATCGATATGAAAAAGGTGATCCCCGACGACTCTAAAAGTATCAATGATGCGGGAATTGTTCCTTTTGGAGAAGTACGGGAGAATATGACTTTTAAGCAATTGAGGGCTATCGCTAAAAAATACAAGTTTACCTTTTCAACCCCGATTAAGAAAATTCCAAAAGCCGCATTAGAAACCATTTTAAACGGAGGTAATGATAAATTTGAGGTAGATGTAAAATACAGCAAACACGATTTTGTTTATAACCTTGCCTACGAAGGTCTGATGAATATGCTCATCCGTTGGTATCAAGAATCTGGCTCTGACAAAATCAGAAGGTGGGCAGAGGAATTCATGATGGTGGATAAATGCCCGGATTGTCAGGGACAGCGTTTGAAAAAGGAATCACTGCACTTTAAAGTCCATGAAAAAAACATTTCTGAACTTGCGAAAATGGATATTGCAGAGCTTTCCGATTGGTTGCACAAAGTAGATCCACATCTTTCTGAGCGCCAAAAAGTAATTGGTAAAGACATATTGAAAGAGTTGAAATTGCGACTCGGTTTTCTATTGCATGTCGGCTTGGACTACCTAGATTTATTTCGTCCGGCAAGATCATTATCAGGTGGTGAATCACAACGGATTCGACTGGCCACCCAAATAGGTTCTCAGTTGACGGGTATAACTTATATTCTTGATGAACCAAGCATTGGTTTGCACCAAAGAGACAATCAACGCCTAATTGAAGCGCTTCGCGAGTTGACGGAAATTGGAAATACGGTCTTGGTTGTAGAACATGATAAGGATATTATGTTGGCTTCGGATTACCTGATTGACTTAGGACCCGGCGCTGGAAAACATGGGGGGAATTTGGTTGGAGAAGGTGTTCCAAAGACATTTTTAAAGAAAAAAACCATTACTGCGAATTACCTAAACAATAGTTCTACAATTCCAACTCCGAAAGAGCGAAGAAAAGGAAATGGAAAGTTTTTAGAACTAAAAGGCGCTACGGGTAACAATTTGAAATCAGTAGACATCAAAATCCCACTAGGTACTTTTTGTTGTATCACAGGTGTATCAGGAAGTGGAAAGTCGACATTGATAAATGAAACCTTATACCCTATTTTACGCGCTCATTTTTATCGTTCCAATGCCCGTCCAATGCCTTACAAAGAATTGAAAGGCTTAGAGCATTTGGATAAGGTTATAGAAATAGATCAATCTCCTATCGGTCGAACACCTCGTTCAAATCCAGCAACCTACACGGGACTTTTTACGGACATTAGGAAAATATTTTCAGTGCTTCCGGAAGCAAAAATCAGAGGCTATAAACCAGGTCGTTTTTCTTTCAATGTAAAAGGAGGGCGATGTGAAACTTGTGAAGGAGCAGGACGAAGAGTAATAGAAATGAACTTCTTGCCTGACGTGCAGGTAGACTGCGAACAGTGCCTCGGCCGTCGCTATAACAGAGAAACGCTGGAGATCATGTACAAAGGGAAATCAATTAGCGATGTACTTGATATGACGGTCGAAGAAGCAGTAGACTTTTTTGAAAACATTCCCTCCATTTATCGAAAAACAAAAATGCTAAAAGAAGTTGGGCTAGGGTATATCACCCTTGGGCAACAAGCCACAACTTTGTCGGGAGGAGAAGCACAACGGGTAAAATTAGCAGAAGAATTAGCTAAGCGAGCTACCGGAAATACATTCTATATTTTGGATGAACCAACAACAGGACTACATTTTGAAGACATTCGAAAATTATTGGAAGTCTTGATGAAGTTAGTGGACAAAGGAAACACCATCGCCATCATCGAACACAATATGGACGTTATTAAAATGGCAGATTATGTGATTGATATGGGCCCAGAAGGAGGACATCGTGGAGGTACGTTATTAGTGGCTGGTACGCCAGAGAAAGTGGCAAAAAATAAGAAAAGCCATACAGGGGCCTTTTTGAAACTGGAGCTGTGACCCTTTGACTCGCTACGCTCACTCAGGGGACAACGATTGTTAACAATTGTTGTCATTCCGAAGCTCAATGAAATGGAGCCACTGGAAACACAAAAGCTAAATGAAAACCACTGTCATTCCGAGTGAGCGAAGCGAATCGAGGAACGAGGAACCAACCATTGCCATCCATTCTACGTTAAGTCAGCAAGATTGTGGAAAAATAAATCTACTTGCATTAGTAGATGTTTTGCCATTATTCTTATTTTAGAGTGCAAAGAAGTCGTAACTTTGTGAACTATTATTCAGCTAAGTTGCTGATTGCCAACCCAGAACGCTAAAATTTTTATCCACACTATTACTATTATCTAAGCCCAAAAGTTATTATTTAACATGAGAATGCTGGCCAATTTTCTTTTCCAGTCTTATTATAACTATCGCTTCGGACAGATAGAGCACTTTATGAATAACCCTCATGAAGCGCAGCAGACGGTATTTAAAAGGCTGATGGAAGCTGGTCGGCAAACAGAATGGGGTAAGAAACATCACTTTGGTGAAATAAAGAATCTAAAAGATTTCGCAGAGAAAGTTCCGGTGCAAGATTATGAATCACTCAAACCTTTTATTCAGCGAATGATGGAAGGAGAGAAAAGCATCTTGTGGCCAGGGGCTGTTACTCAATTTTCAAAATCTTCTGGTACGACCAATGATAAAAGTAAATTTCTACCAGTTTCTGATGAGAACTTTAAAGATTGCCACATAAAAGGTACCTGGGATACCATGACCATCCTGTATCACAACAGGCCTGATTGTACTATTTTTTCTGGAAAGAACTTTCTTATGGCGGGAAGCCACCAGAAATATAAGCCGCACCTTAATACGATTTATGGAGATGTATCTGCGCTCATGGTTCGTAGTATGCCCAAGGTAGCTCGTCCATTTTTTGAACCAGACTTAGATACCATCTTCATGGAAGACTGGGAGAAGAAAATTGAAATAATGGCACAAGTAGCCATCGAGCAATCCTCACAGATCCGAATGGTTGGTGGAGTTCCCACATGGATCATCGTTTTCTTCCGAAAAATTTTAGAAATGAGTGGTAAAGAGCACATGCTGGAGGTGTGGCCAAACTTTGAAGCTTACATTCACGGAGGAGTAGGAATCAAACCATACCGAGAGCAATTGTACCGATTCTTACCGTCCAGTGATATAACTTATCAGGAAGTCTATAATGCCTCTGAAGGATATTTTGGATCGCAGTTGGAGTTTGATAAAGATGACATGTTATTGCTTTTGGATAATGGTGTTTACTACGAATTTATTCCAATGGAAGAATGGCAGGAAGATAATCCGGCCGCCATCCCGTTAGCGGATGTTGAAGTTGGGAAGAATTACGCAATGCTCATCAGTACTAACGCTGGTTTGTGGAGATACCTTATCGGAGATACGGTAATGTTTACATCCACTTATCCATATAAAATAAAAATCACCGGAAGAACAAAGCAGTTTGTCAATGCATTCGGAGAAGAGGTGATGGTTTCGAATACAGATAAAGCAATTGAACTAACTTGTCAAACGACTGGAGCTATTGTTTCTGAATATACCGTCGCTCCTATCTACATCGAAGGTACAGGCAAAGGTGGGCACGAATGGTTGATCGAATTTGAAAATGCGCCTGATAATATGGAGCAGTTCAATAAAGTGCTGGATTTGAATTTGCAAAAGATAAATTCTGACTACGAAGCCAAGCGCTACAAAGACATGGCACTAGAGCAACTTCGAATGACAGCTATGCCCAAAGGGACCTTCCTAAGTTGGATGAAAGCGAAGGGGAAATATGGCGTTCAAAATAAAGTGCCACGGCTAGCCAACAACAGAAAATACGTAGAAGAAATTTTGGAATTCACGACAAAGTAGTTTATTCAATTGTTAACTTCCCACTACCGTGTAATAACGAAAACTTTTAACATTAACATTTACCTCCCCACTACCGCAATCCTCTGCGCGTTAGCTCTGAGGCCTCTGCGTGAGGAATTTTCCCTATCTCTGCTTGATTAAAAACAATAGCCAAACACAGCTTACTCGCGTACCAAGAGAATTGAAGTTGAGTTTGAGGTTGCTCTTGAAGTTGAAAAGTCCCCTCTCCTAACAAAAGAAGAGGGGCGCATCCCAAAAACAGATTCAAGAAAAGCTCTTTGTACCCTTTCTAAAATAGATACCCTATTTGTTGATGTGTTGTTTGTCCTATTCGTAGGAACTTAAAAATCATGAGATTACAATGCGAGCTTAACATACTTACAGAACCTGTGGAAGAGATAATTCCCAGATTTGATTGTTCATAGGACTTGAAGACTGTACACGAAAGTGTATCCGCTCCTTATAATTTAAGAATACAGGAATTCAACCAATGTAGATTTCTCAGAAGTATAAATGCAGGGTTATACCATGTACTATTAATGATTAATAGCGCGATATAACAATAGAAGAAGCAATCTATAAATAGACAGCAGTTTTTAATAAATCGGTTGTGGGAAAGAATGATTTTGGGAATGGAATAGTGCTTTTAACCCTCCTTAAAAACACTTGGCAAATTTATACCATATATTTAATTTTTATATACCATAAATGAGGTATTTTTATAAAAACGGTAAATTAAAAAATAAGTTACATTTAGGTCGTATGACCTCCTCTTTTAAGGCTCTTGCCTGTGTATTGCCTTAAAAGAGGTCTGTTAGAAACCAATAAGTTATTTTTCCTCACCTTATGGCTAAGATGGAGTTTAACTTCTAGTAAAACTTTCTTAACTTAGATCTACAATTATGCTTCAGGCATATCTTCCACATACTCCTTACCTAAACTTTATGGATCTGTTTTCTTATTGATACCTATACAGAGGGTCACTCTGCAATTGATATCTATACCCAACAAAAACTATGGTAAATTATATTAGAAAGTTTATTCTTCTTTTCTGGTTGATAAGTTCTTATGCGCTCAATGCTCAATTGTTTATCAATGAATGGATGGCTGTCAATAACAATGTTATCGCAGATGGAGCGGGAGAGTATGACGACTGGATCGAAATTTATAATGGGAGCTCAAGCCCAATTGATCTTGCGGGCTATTACATCTCTGATGATGTTGCAGAACCGCTTAAATGGCAAATACCAAATAGCAATTCTGCATTGACGACGATTCCTGCAAATGGCTTTCTTTTGCTTTGGGCAGATAATGATACCGACCAAGGTGAAAATCATTTAAGTTTTAAACTGAGTGCTGATGGAGAGCCTATAATTTTAACCCTGCCGGATGGGACAACGATTGTAGATCAAGTGTTGTCCGGGCCGCAAAACGATAATGTTTCTTATGGTCGAGCTACTGATGGTAGTCCTGCTTTTCAATTTTTTATTGCCGCTAGTCCTGGTGTTTCTAACAATGTAAATTCAGGCCCATTTACTTATAACGCTTTATTTAATATTCCAATAATACAAGGGAGTGATGATGCAGAAGAACCTGTAGGACAAAGCTATACAACGATTAATGAAAACGTTTTAAACATAGTGAACGATTGGAGTGGAGATCAAACCGTTGGAATCCGTTTCCAAAATATTCCTTTCGCTCAAGGCGCTACTATCAATAAGGCCCATGTCCAGTTCACTACTGCTTTTGCATTTTCTTCTGTTGGGCCTTCCGATCTGACCATTAATGCTGAGTTAATTAACAATAGTAGCACGTTTCTAACATCCGCAAATAATATTACAAATCGAATACTAGGAAGCCAGTCTGTCAATTGGCAGCCAGAGGAATGGACCGTGCCCAATGAGGCAAATGAAAAAGAGCAAACACCAGACTTGACTGCTTTAGTACAGGAGGTTATCGATCAAAATGGTTGGTCTGAAGGAAATGCCTTATCGTTTATTTTTTCGGGAACTGGGTCAAGAATCCCTTGGTCTGCTGACAACCCAAATGCTGACTATGTCCCACGCTTATATTTGGAAGGAGAATTACCTGCTTCAACCACGCAGATAGAAAATTTAGTCATTAATGAAATAGCTGCCAGAGGAACAACTTATGCCGATGAGTTTGAAGAATGTGATGATTGGATTGAATTGTATAACAATGGTAATACGTCAGTAAATATTGGAGGTCTTTTTTTAACGGATGATCTAGACAACCTTACAAAATGGCAAGTTGCATCTCCGGTCGAAATTCCTGCAGGTGGCTTCCAGACTTTGTGGATTGACAAAGATCCGGAACAAGGCGGTTTACATGCTAGCTTTAGACTGAGTGGCTCTGGCGACCAAATCGCTTTAGTGCAATGGGTTGGTAATGATTTTGTTATTCTGGATGAAGTTGATTTTGATGAGGTTCCTTTTCAGTCAAGTTATGGTAGAACAACAGATGGTGGAAGCACTTGGACTACTTTTGGTGAAATAACACCCAATGCCTCTAATCAAAATGCCCTCCCTTGGCAAGAGTCTCCAACAATAAATTTACAGTCAGGAGGCTATAACGGTACACAAACGGTTAGTATCAGCCATCCGAATGCAACGGCCGTGATCTACTACACAATAGATGGTTCAGAACCCAATATGACTTCAGCGGCTTACAGCGGCCCAATTAATATTTCTGAAAATACATCACTAAAGGCAAAGGCATATGCAGCTGGATTTCTGGAAAGTGAAACAGCCATAACCTCCTATCTCATTGATGAAAATTTAACAATCCCTTCTTTGTTTATCAACACAGATCCCGCTAATTTTTTCGATGATAACACCGGAATCTATGTAGAAGGAACAAATGGTACTCCTGGTTTTTGTGTAAACTTTCCAGCCAACTGGAATCAAGATTGGGAGATCCCTGTTAATCTCAGCTTGATTGAAGGGAATGGCGATCTTGGATTCAGCGTAAATGCAGGGATGAAAATAGGAGGCGGTTGCTCACGGCAATATGGATTGAAAAGCTTAAATGTTTATACCAGAGAAACAAAATATGGCTCTGAGAAAATAAATTATCCGCTATTTGCCGGCCGTGATCATGACAATTATGAACGCATCAAGTTGAGGAACAGTGGACAAGATTATCTCCGAACCGGTTTTCGTGATGGGCTTTTACATAGTTTACTTTGGGATAAAGTTGATTTAGAGTTACAAGGTTTTCAGCCTTCTGTTGTATACCTTAATGGCGATTTTTGGGGTGTCCTAAACATCAGAGAACGATACACCGATGAATACTTTGAAACAAATCTTGATTTAGAAAAAGATGAAATAGATCTCATTAAAAACCCTGGTTTGGATTGGGAAGAAGTAAAGCTCGGTAGTAACGATGATTATCGAGAATTATTTGACTTTTTTGAAACCAACGATTTTAGCATTGATGCAAATTATAACCAGGCTACTGAAATGATAGACTTCAATTCTTTTATCAGCTATTGGGCGTCCATGATCTATGCGACCAATGGCGATTGGCCAGCCAATAACTTAACTGTCTGGAAAGAAAAACAAGTTGGTGCGAAATGGCGATACATGGTGGCGGATCAAGACAATAGTTCCAATTCTGGCTTTAACCCTCAAAACGACACAGATTTTAATACGCTGGAACAGGTCACAGATCCTTCTAGCGTCAATTGGCCAAACCATCAAAACAGTACACTTACGTTTCGTAAGCTTCTAGAAAATGAAAACTTTAGAAATGAGTATGTTCAAAGAACCTGTAGTTTCATTCACTTGATTTATGGTGAAGAAAGAACGCATCATATGATAGACAGCTTCCAAATGATGATTGATCCTTACATGGAGGAGCACATTAATAAATGGAATGCCGATAATGCATACGGAGGGAATTATTTTAATTGGACAGGCTGGGTGCAAGAGTTTAGAAACTTCTTTACAGACCGACCTGCTTATATGCGTGACTTCATAAATGATGAATTTAATTTGAATGGGACCTACGAACTATTGCTAAACTATGATGTCAATACAGGTGGGACTGTTCGAATCAATAGTAATCAAATGGAAACGCCTTATAATTATACAGGCTTATATTTTAAAGGCGTTCCCGTAGAAGTAACGGCTATTGCTAAACCCAATTACACTTTTGCTTATTGGTTAGAAACCGGAGAAACTACACCAACTATAAATTTTGTAGCTAACGAAAACGCAACGCTTACGCCCATTTTTCAAACAACTTTTGCTGTAAATATCGGAGCAGACACCTCTCTTTGTCAAGGAAGTTCTTTGTCTTTGGACGCAACGATAGCAGGCTGCGATTGTGATTATGAATGGTTTGATGGTTCGATGGAATCAGCCTTAGAATTCACTGTTGATGCTGCAGGAACTTATGCCGTAACCGTTACAGATAATCAAGGTGGTTCAGCGGTTGGTGAGATAACGGTATCATTTAATCCTGCCCCAATGGGCCAAGCTACTCCTCTTGGCGTAAGTTGTTCGAATGGATCTGATGGTGCGATTGATCTGACCGTTTCTGGTGGTGTAGGAGGCTATACCTATCTTTGGAATAATGGGAGTCAGGAAGAAGATCTCTCTGGCCTTTCGACAGGAAGTTATACGGTTACGATTACAGGGCAGAATGGATGTAGCAGTACTGTTGAAAACATATTTGTTCCTGAGCCAGCTCCCTTAGAGGTTGTTTTTTTCGATATGGATGCGAATTGTGCTGATGATGCCACTGGGAGTATTGACTTGACCGTGTCAGCAGGAACACCACCGTATTCTTACAATTGGTCTAACAATACAAGCATAGAGGATCAAGCAAATTTGACTCCAGGGAATTATGCAGTAACAATTACTGATGCTGAGGGCTGCTCTTCTGTTTATCTTACATCAGTATCAGGACCAAGTCCAATAGATGTAAACGTAACCACCAACCTACCGCAAGGAGGTACAAATAATGGAAGTATCCAAATAAGCCCTTTTGGAGGAATTCCTCCTTATAGTATTTTGTGGATGAATGGATCGACGAGTACGGTTTTGAGCAATCTTGGAGTTGGTATATATACCGCTCTTATTACGGATGCTAATGGTTGTACTTATGAAGAAGTGGTAAACTTCTTTCCTACGAGTTCAACAGAACCTGGTGGATTACTTTCGTTTAATTTGATGCCTAACCCTGCAACTCATTCCTGTCAGATCCATTTAGAGCTTATCAAAAAAGAAGATTTTGAGCTGAGTGTATATAATTTAATGGGACAATTAATAGAGCGTTCTGTTCATAAGGGACAAGAAAACAACATTGGGTTGAATGTTGAGAAATGGAACGCAGGTATTTATATCATAGCATTAAGTTTAGAGAATGGTACGGCTTATAGGCGATTGGTAGTTGAGTAGAATGGGAGGAGAATGGTGTTTTTTGAGCAAGCGAAATGAGAAAGTTAGGAGATTCTGTATAACTTCTAAGCCTGTTACAAAATATAATTAATCCACATTTTTGCTTTTTCTAAAACGGTTGGTTACATTTACTTCGTATTGAGAAGTATTTATAATCACGTTTCTTTTATAGATCAAGTTTAGTAACAATCGAATTTATCCAAGATCGTGTTCGTGTTTCAATTGGCTGACAACCAGCTGGTTAAATAGTAGTTTATGGTTGTGGATAACTTTATTTGAGACTAGGAGGTTAGAATGGAAATATATCCTAAGAAACAAATTTTCGATCTTTTCTGAATGCATCGTTCTTTTTGTAAGCTAACTTAGATTATAAACGAATTTCATTGTAGCAAACATGTTTAATTTTGTTTGCTTTGTGTTGTGATTTAATCAAATCTACTATGGAGAGAATATTGGATTTTATAGCAAAAGAAACTGACGGAAAAAACTTTAAATCCTATAAGTATTGCTTTGAATCAGTTGAAATTCCAAAATTGGATTATGAGGATAAAAGAGGAATACGTGTAAAGAAGAAAGGAGAGACGGATAAGAGTTTGACTAAAACTAAATCTATTAAAGGTTTAGCAGATAAAATAAACAAAGAGGGAGCCCCACTCTTTAGGTATTTTTTAGATGGCTCTAGAAGGACGTATAAGGTAGATGACATTGCTTATGGAAAACGATTGTATCCAATTGTTGCGGGTCAAATTGGAGTAGCTATTTGCGAACGAGTTGATAAACATACGTTCAAACCTCTAAGTTTAAAAAATCCCCTTATTATATCCATTCCTGAAAATGCAAATGCTCAGACTACGATGGGTAATAATGATTTGTTTTTTAATAATCTAATTCAAAAGCTAAATAGTCAGGAGTTATTAAAAAAGCAAAATTTAGAGTTTAGTAAAATTATACCGTATAAAAATACTGCTTTAAAGGAAAACGATAAATACGAAGATAGAGGTATTGCAAAAATACAAGATGAGATGATTGCTTTGGAGCAAAGGATAGTTTTAGAATTAGTGAAAACTAGAAAATTAAACGATAATGCTTTTTTAATAAAAGATGGTTCTTTAGAATATATGAAAAGTAGTGAAGCCAAAGAATTATCACAAATTAAATCAAATTACGATTGTGTAGTTGGAGTGTCAAAAGCATTTAACCCAGAAGCACTTTCTAATGATGTAAAAGATATTTCTCGCAGAATTGCAGAGTTAAAGCTATACCACCGCACACCGGCTTTTATGTATCAAACGGAAAGAATTCCTGATGTTAAATTTGCAGTTTGGTATCTAAGGATTCGTAAGACTTTAAGTCCTTTTGATGGTGTGTTAAAAATTGAAAAAATACTAGTGCGTGATATTCAAGAGGAAGAAGGTTTGGATTCCGACGAAATCGATATGATAAGTGCGAATATTATTAATGAGAGAAATCCTGTTAGTTATGGGACAGATAACAGGTGGGCTAAACATTTATATCCAATCTACTTGACGGAAAACTACATAAAAAGTAAATATCTTAGCGATATGCACTTTATAAACTTATTTTAGAATGACAAAAATAATAGGAAAAGTTGCAGCGACAGAAAAGAAACCTACCACGATTGACGAATTTTTCTTTTGGACAAATAAGCAAAGAATTTTAAATCCATTTGATGTAATTAAAGTTGAACACATTGAAGATTCTATAACTTTTGGAATCATTGAAGAAATTTCTCATATAACAGATTCAGCAAGTTATTTGAGTAATTTTATTTCTAGTGATTTTGGAGATGTTACTACAGAACCGAATATGCATCGAATTGGGATGAACTTTGTAAAAGCAAAAGTTTTAGGTAATAATAAAAGCATATATACACCTGTACTTGACGGAAGCAAAGTTGGGTTAGCAAGTCAAGCGGAAGTACTTCAAGCACTAGGCTTGAATAGTAGTAAAAATACTCTTGTTTGTGGATATATGGAGATGTATCGCGATAAAGATAAAATTTCACTTCCTGTTCATTTTAATCCTCAATTTTTAATTGGTCCGGAAGGAGCTCATCTGAATATATCCGGAATCTCAGGACTCGCAGCAAAAACCTCTTATACGATGTTTTTGATGAAAGCCATTCAAGAAAAATATTTAGAAAATGAAGATGGTAATGATTCTATTGCTTTTGTTATGTTTAATGTGAAAGGGAGAGATTTGTTGGCAATAGATGAGCCTAATGAAGACTTATCTGATACAGAGAAGAAGAGGTACTCTAAAATGCTAGGGCTCTCAACAGAACCTTTTCAAAATGCAAAATACTTTTATCCTTACTCGGATCAGTCGAAATCAAAGTCATTTAGTCACGCCGATTCAAAAGATATTGAAGCGCAAATTGATAATGATAAAGCCTTTAAATACAAGTACGTTTATGAGGATGATAAATTTAGTTTAGAATTACTCTTATCAAATATTGAAGACTCATCCGGAACGATGGATTCTATTATCAATTTTATTTTAACTGATCAAGGCGGATTTGGTGATGTTAACAGTTGGGCTCAATTTCTTGATAAAGTAAGGGAATTCACACAACCAGGAAGGAGCGGAGGAGATAAAGAAATATCAGTAATGAGTTGGCGGAAATTTAAGCGAGTCGTGACTAAAGCTTTAAATAATGCAATTTTTAGTCAAAGAGTTGTCCCTAAAAAGAATGAAGTAAGACTAAGAGAGTCAATTATGGATATTCAAAAAAATGATATTCATGTAATTGACATCGCAAAGTTAGACCAAGATGCCCAAGCTTTCGTTTTTGGAGATGTAATCAAAGCAATCTATGAACTGAAATTAGGTCAAGAGGATAGAGATGAAAATGAAATACCATCTAAAATTGTGATATTTGTTGATGAACTGAATAAATATGCGTCTAAGGATATTCCTAAAAATTCTCCTATCCTAAAGCAAATATTAGATATCTCTGAGAGAGGACGTTCTTTGGGAATTATATTGTTTTCCGTTGAGCAATTTAAGAGTGCCATCCATGACCGAGTAAAAGGTAATTGTGCAACTCATGCTTATGGGAGAACGAATGCCATCGAAATTTCCAAGTCAGATTATCGATATGTACCTCCTGTTTATAAAAACATGATGACTCGGCTTGATCCGGGTGAATATATTATCGAACATCCAGTCTTCCGTTCTCTTTTAAACATCAAATTTCCTAGACCACTTTATAAACAATTTCCGAATGGCTAAAATCGAAACAAAAATAGGAAAAGACGTTATTGAATCTTTGACATTAGGAATGTATGAAGATGCACGATTCATATATCGAGAATACATTCAAAATAGTGCAGATCAAATTGATGAGGCCGTTAGTAGCAATCTACTTGATTCATACAGAGACGGAAAAATTGAAATTGAAATCAATCTTACTGCAGAGTCCATTTCAATTTATGACAATGCTACTGGAATTAAATCGTCTCAAGTTCAACCTATTTTGAAAAATATTGCAAAGTCCACAAAAGATAGAACAAAGAATAAAGGTTTTAGAGGAATAGGAAGACTTGGAGGTTTGGGGTACTGCGATAAGCTGATCTTTGAAACAAGCTATAAGGGAGAAGCTACAAAGTCTTACTTGATTTGGAATGCTAAAAAATTGAAAAACATCATTAATAATAGAACTCAAAAAGAAGATGCAGCAGCAGTTATTGATGATGTGACAGAGTATAGGAAGGAAAAAGAAAAAGCTAAAAGTCATTATTTTAAGGTGACATTGGAAGGAGTATCAAATTCAGACCTTTTAGACAGAGAGAAAATTTATGAATACCTTTCAATGGTTGCTCCTGTTCCTTACAATAAAGGGTTTCTTTTCAAGAAGAAAATTTATGACAAGGGAGAAGAATTGGATTACTACATTGATGAATACCCTATTTTTGTAAATAGAAATCAAATTTTCAAACCTTATACAACTAGTATATATGAAGGGAGTAAAACGGACAAAAAGAAAATAGATGAAGTTCATGATATTGAAACTTTTGAACTAAGAACCTCCAAAAATGCTTTATTAGCTTGGGGGTGGGTTGGTATTTCAAGCTTTACGAAAGTTATGCCCCTTGTCAATACTGCTAGATGTATTAGATTGCGGAAAGGAAATATTCAAATAGGCTTAGAAGATGCCTTGACTAAATTATTTAAAGAGGAAAGAGGGACGAAGTACTTTTTTGGAGAGGTTCATGTAGTAAATATAGACTTAATTCCTAATGCGAGGAGGGATTATTTTTTAGAAAACCAAGAGTTAAAGAACTTCGAAACATTGTTAAGAGCTAAATTTGATGAACTTCATAAACTGTATTACTTTTCTTCAAAAGTAAGAAATGAGAAAAAGAAAATAGACGATTTTGTGACCTTTACAAAAGAGTACAACGAAAAGTCGACTAAAGGAGGTTTCTCTGATGATAAAGAAAAACGAAGCTATCAAGAGAAACTAGAGTCTAAGAAAGAAAAAGCAAAGAAGGCGGAAAAAGAATTGGAAAAAGCTAAGGAGAAAACGACGAAAAGCCAAGCGTCACAGAAAAAGGTATTTGATAAAGTAGTGGGAAAGAAGCAGGAAGATGTTGAGCAAATCCCAATTGTTAAAGATGGTGGGAAAACAAAATACATTACTGACGATATTAAAAAATTGAGTGCCAAAGATAAAAAACTAGTCTCTAGAGTGTTTGGAGTTATTGATAATGTTTTGCCAAAAGATTTGGCGAATATTTTAAAGGAAAAAATTAAGGAAGAATTGCAATGAAAATATCTATTGAGAATTTTAAGTCGATTAGGAAGTTGCACAACTTTGAACTAAAGCCGCTGACGATTTTGTCGGGGGTGAATAGTTCGGGGAAGTCTTCTTTTGT
>CAZDTI010000048.1:0-28954 GCA_964508085.1 uncultured Saprospiraceae bacterium
ATTATCGCGTCTACATTAATTTTTTTCCTCTTCTTCTCTCTTCCTCTTTCCTTCCGAGTTTCAATGAACTTTTCCTGTTTTTTAGAAGGTTTTAAACACCCTCCGTAAAACGGGACTGCAAAGATAGATAAGTCAATCTGCAAAAACAAACTTTTTTATGTTTTTTTCTTAATATTTTTTCAAACCGAAAGCAATCCATAAAGTCCTGCTGATTTTTAAACCACAACACCAACCTAAATAGTTAAAAATCAGAATTTTACATTTACGTATTTAAATGATATTAGAAGAAGGCTTTTCAAAAGAAAATAAACATTTTTTCTGTCCACTATTGATCTTCTTGCTTTTCGCTCTATTCCCCTAAATTATTGCTGCCATTTACTGGGCCTGGCTATAAGGCAAAGAGGTCGGTTTTGCTGATTATTTGGAGAGGCTCAAGGCAAAATATAAAGGATAACAATATGGCACTATTATTCATAGAAAAATCCCCAGCAGGCTTTACGCCTACTAGGGATTTAATTCTTTATCGAGAAAAGGTATTAAGACTTAAGCCTTACCTCCGTCAAGGGCATCTTGCCATTCTTTCAGCTTGTCCCACTCACCATCGGCAGCCATTTTAGCCTGAGCAGGCCAAGTGGTTGGGTCATGCATCTTGTACCTAGAACCAGCAGCTTCCAAAACCTCCTTGATTTTCTCAGGAGTTGCCTCAGAAAGCGCGGCAAAAGTTTTGATATCCGCATTTTGAAGAAGCTCTGCAATCTTAGGTCCGATTCCTTCGATCTTCTTTAAGTCATCAGGAGTAGTTTCAACAGCTGTAGCTACAGGAACTTCCTCTACAACCAAATCTTCTACTTCCTCCACAACTTCTTCTACGACTGGCTCCTCTTTCTTCTTAGGCGGTGGAGGAGTAAAGTTAGCAACAGGTGCTTTTTCCACTTTTTCTCCTTCTAACTGAACTTTCAATTCTGAAAAGGCCGCCATATCTCCAAGAGTAGTTTTTTCTATCTTAGATTTCTGACTCTGAATTGCCTTAGTCGTCTCTTTTCTAGCTTTAACCTTTGTTTCTCTAACTGTTTCATCAGCCTCTCTGCGAATATCATCGAGGTAACGTAAGTGAGAAACCAGGATACGCTTATCGTCTCTGTTAAATTCGATCACCTTTACAGTCAGTTCTTCATCCACATTAGCAGGTGTACCGTCTTCTTTTTTGATGTGCTTGATAGGAGCAAAAGCTTCCAAACCATAAGGCATCTGAACAATAGCTCCACGATCATCCTTACGCAACAAGGTTGCCTGGTGATAAGAACCAACAGGGAATACATTTTCGAAAGTATCCCATGGGTTTTCTTCGATCTGCTTATGTCCTAAAGATAGCTTTCTGCTGTCCTTATCTATTTCTAAAATAACAACATCAATTGTCTTTCCTTTACTAGTGAATTCAGAAGGGTGGGAGAATCGCTTCGTCCAAGATAAATCAGAAATGTGTACCATTCCTCCGATTCCCTCATTCAATTCTACAAAGACACCATAAGGCGTTAAGTTCTTCACCTCACCTGTGTGACGAGAATCAATTGGGAATTGCTTTTCGATTTCACTCCATGGATCATTGCTCAACTGTTTGATACTCAAAGACATCTTACGATCTTCTCTATCTACAGTAACTACTTTTGCTTCATACTCCTGACCCAATTTGAAGTGCTCTCTTGCATTGATCGGGTGGTTACTCCAAGTAACTTCAGAAACGTGGATCAAACCTTCAACACCTGGCTGAATTTCTAAGAACGCACCATAGTCTTCTATGTTTACGATCTTACCTTTCACTGTACTTCCCTCTCCAATTTCAGCTGTTAATACTTCCCATGGGTGTGATTGTAGCTGTTTCAAACCTAGAGAAATACGCTTCTTGTTCTCATCAAAATCAAGTACAACTACATTGATCTTCTGGTTCAAAGAGAGTACTTCACTTGGGTGCGAAATACGACCCCATGAAATATCTGTAATATATAGTAGACCATCTACACCACCCAAATCGAGGAATGCACCGAAGTCGGTTAAGTTTTTCACTAAACCTTCTAGCACCTGTCCTTTCTCCAATCTTCCGATGATCGCGTCTCTTTGATCTGCTAGATCACTTTCGATCAATGCTTTGTGAGATACAACAGCATTCTTAATGGTCTCGTTAATCTTAACCACACGGAATTCCATTGTTTTACCAACATATGCATCATAATCGATGATAGGCTTAATGTCTATCTGAGACCCAGGAAGGAATGTTTCCAATCCACCCGTATCTACAATAAGACCACCTTTTGTTTTGCTGACTACCGTACCTTTAATAACGGTACCATTAACGTGTGAATCAACAATATTTTCCCAAGCTCGTAATAATTTTGCTTTACGGCGGGAGAGGATTAATCGTCCTTTGTCGTCTTCTTGTTGCTCAACGTATACATCTACATAATCTCCTACTTTCATATCAGGTGTGTCCCTGAATTCAGAAAGAGAGATCAAACCATCAGATTTGAATTTTACGTCTAATACTACATCTCCTGCAGTAATAGAAGAAACCAAAGCTGAAACGATTTCGCTTTCGCCAATCGTGTTCAAGGTAGATTCGTATTCTTTTAGATAAGCTTCGATTTCACTTTCGGTGTAAGGCAATGAGTGCATATTACCTTTTTCCCAGTCAAAATCGTCGTGAGCAGTTTTAGAATGGTCGTCTTGCTGAATAAGCTCATCGATACCAATCTTTTCTGGACTGTTGTCCGTTGGATTTGAAGAATCATTTGCTGTTTCTTCGTTTAGGTTCTTTTCATCTGACATAAAAGAATCCTGAATTTGTAGTTCCTATATATGGTATATACGGAACGAGGTTAAGAAATATTTTTGCGGGTGCAAAGGTACGATTTTCCAATTAAGAAACCAAACAATGTATTTATTATGTTTCAGAGTCAATTGAAGAGGATATTTTTGTCCTTCCTTGAAAAGTTGTACTTTTATTCAATACATTAATTATAGGTATAATATAGAGCCAGCTAATGATTCTTCAATATCTAGATTTACATGTTTCAAAACTCCGCATTAAATAACTTAAGCACCTTTTAAAATGACAAACAATCGTCCATGGCTTTCCAACTATCCGGGAGGCGTTCCTGCCAATATTAATCCAGATCAGTATTCCGGTTTGGTAGATTTATTTGAAGAAGTATTTAAAAAATATAAAAACAAGACGGCTTTTACCTGCATGGATAAAGGTATCACCTTCGAACAGTTGGACCAGTGGTCAACTCAGTTTGGCGCATATCTTTTGTCACGTGGTCTGGAACCCGGTGATAAAGTGGCCTTGATGATGCCTAATATGCTTCAATATCCAATTGCATTATTTGGTGCTTTGAGGGCTGGACTTGTGGTGGTTAATACCAATCCGCTTTATACCCCTCGTGAGATGGAGCATCAGTTTACCGATTCGGGAGCTAAGGCGATCATCATTGCGGAAAATTTTGCTGCCAACCTTGAAAAGATCATTGACAAAACAAATATTAAAACGGTAATCGTTACCAGTATTGGTGAATTGCTTGGTGCCTTCAAAGGAACGATGGTCAATTTTGTCGTTCGAAAGGTGAAACGAATGGTTCCTTCTTTTAACATTCCCAACACCGTCACCTTCAAAGAAGCACTAAAGGATGGTAAAAAATTCACCTTGAAAAAACACCAGGGATTGCCAAACGATGTCATCCTTTTGCAATATACTGGAGGAACTACTGGCGTCTCTAAAGGTGCAATGCTCACCAACAGAAATCTGCTTGCCAATATGCTTCAGATACAAGCTTGTATGATGCCATTTCTAAAGGAAGGAGAGGAGATCGCTTTATCCCCTTTGCCCATGTATCATATTTTTGCCTTTAGTGTAAACTGCCTGGCACTGATGAGTATCGGGACGCAAACGGTATTAATTGTAAATCCTAGAGATTTATCTACTGTTACGGGAGCTTTCAAAAAATATCCGATTTCACTAATCACGGGTGTTAATACTTTATTTAATGCGTTAGTGAATGACAAAACATTCCAGAAACTTGATTTTTCCAGTTTGAAAGTTTCCGTTGGGGGAGGGATGGCCGTACAAAGAGCGGTTGCGGAAAAATGGGAAGAAATAACAAAATGTGTGCTATCTGAAGGATACGGTATGACAGAAAGTTCGCCAGTTGCAAGTATGAATCCTTTAGATGGAACGGGTCGCATTGGCACCATTGGCTTACCCATCTCTTCAACCGATCTTCGAATAGTAGACGATTCTGGTCTACCAGTCCCTGAAGGCACTGTCGGTGAGATTCAAATAAAAGGGCCTCAAGTCATGAAAGGATATTACAACAGACCAGAAGAAACCAACAAAACAATTACAAAAGACGGTTGGCTATGCACGGGAGACATTGGGTTAATGGAAGATGGTGGTTTTTTCAAAATTGTAGATCGGAAGAAAGATATGATCTTGGTTTCCGGTTTTAATGTTTTCCCAAATGAAATAGAAGATGTGGTTGCTGCTCATCCGAAGGTTTTGGAAACGGCTGCCATTGGAATTCCTAGTGAAAAATCTGGTGAGGTTGTAAAACTTTTCGTTGTCAAGAAAGATAAGTCTCTTGGCGAAAAAGAAATCATTGACTACTGTCGAGAACATCTGACGGGATATAAAGTTCCTAAGTCGATTGCTTTTAAAGATGAATTACCGAAGAGTAATGTTGGAAAAATTTTACGTAGGGTTTTGCGAGAAGAAGAAATGAGCAAGGGGAGTTAGGATTAATTTCAAAACCCTTTAACAGGTGAACGAAACGCACTATTCAGTTTGTATAAAGCCAAATACCAAGTCATGAATAAAATCGTCTTATTTTTCGTACTAATATTCTTATGTCTTGAAACAAAGGCACAACAAACGGACTCGGGCTTACTCAGTATTGACCGCATCTTTAAAAATGGAGAATTCAGATTAGACCGTTTTGCGCAAGCTCGTTGGATAGAGAACGGGGCCGCTTATACTTCATTAGAGTCTTCTTCGGATTACAAAAGAGCCAAAGATATTGTTCGCTATGAAACGGAGACGGGGAATCAATCCGTTCTCGTTAGTGCAGACAAATTAATTCCAACGGGACAAACAACTCCTTTACGAATTGCAAACTATCGTTGGTCTGAAGACAAAAAACAACTTTTGATTTTCACAAATACAAAACGTGTTTGGAGAAGAAATACAAAAGGAGATTATTGGGTTTTAAATTTAGCTAATAACAATTTGAAACAAGTTGGTGCTGCTCTTCCGAAATCGTCTTTAATGTTTGCAAAGTTTTCGCCGGACGCTTCTCAGATTGCTTATGTAAGTGAGCACAACCTATTCGTAGAAAATCTAAGCACTGGGAATATTAATCAAATCACGGTAGATGGTTCTTCTACTCTAATCAACGGTACATTTGATTGGGCCTACGAGGAAGAATTTGGTTGCCGTGATGGTTTTCGTTGGAGCCCTGATGGAAAACACATCGCCTTTTGGCAGGTAGATGCGAAAGGGATTCGTGATTTTTTGATGATTAACAATACGGATTCTATTTATGCGAAAACTATTCCCGTACAATATCCAAAGGTTGGTGAAACGCCCTCTGCTTGTCGGATTGGAGTAATCCCTGCAATTGGTGGCGCAACGGTTTGGATGAACATTCCAGGTGACAATCAACAGCATTATTTACCTCGAATGAAATGGACAGAAGACAGTAAAAGTCTACTTACTTTTCAATTAAATAGAAAACAAAACACCGTCAAACTTTGGAATTGTAATAAAACGACAGGCGTTTCTAACAATATTTACACAGAAAAAGATGAAGCTTGGATTAACGCCATTAATGAAGCAGATTGGCTTTGGCTAAACGAGGGTAAGTCTTTCACCTGGCTGAGTGAAGGAGATGGTTGGAAGCAGCTGTATCGCATTTCTGCAGATGGAAAAAAGAAAGAGTTAATCTCTGACGGAACATACGATGTCATTTCTATTGTTGAAATCGATAAAAAAGGAGGCTGGGTTTATTTCATGGCTTCGCCAGACAATGCAACTCAACGTTATTTATATCAATTGCCCTTGTATAAAAAAGGAACGGCAAGCCGACTCAGTCCAATGAATCAATCCGGGACACATCGTTACCAAATTTCGCCAAACGGCGCTTACGCTTTTCACACTTTTTCAAATATTAATACGCCACCGATTACGGAATTGGTTAGCCTTCCCGACCATAAAGTAATTCGCTCTTTAGTTGACAATAAAAAATACAACAATAAGATTGCAACGCTTAAACGTTCCGCCGTTGAATTCTTCCAAGTGACAACAGCGGACAAAGTAAAGATGGATGGATATATGATCAAACCACCAAATTTTGACGCAACAAAAAAGTACCCGGTTCTTTTTTATGTCTACGGCGAGCCTGCGGGGCAAACAGCTAGAGATAGTTGGAGTAGTCGCTTATGGCATACGATGCTTGCCCAAAAAGGCTACGTTGTCATAACAATGGACAACAGGGGAACACCAAGTCCAAAAGGAAGAGAATGGCGTAAAAGTATTTATCGTAAAATTGGTGTTATAAACTCAAGAGACCAAGCGATGGCAGCCAAGGAAGTTCAGAAATGGGATTTCGTTGATCCAGAAAGAATTGGCGTTTGGGGATGGAGTGGTGGTGGCTCTATGACTTTGAATCTTTTATTTCGGTATCCTGAAATCTATAAGACAGGCATGTCCGTTGCCCCAGTTGCCAATCAATTGTACTACGATAATATTTATCAGGAAAGATATATGGGGGTGCCATGGGAGAATGAAGCGGATTTCATTGAAGGATCTCCAGTTACTTATGCGAAGAATCTGGAAGGAAACTTATTGTTAATTCATGGGACAGGTGATGATAATGTGCATTATCAGAATGCGGAAGCGTTGATCAATGAATTGATCTTACACAATAAAGTATTTCAGGTAATGCCTTATCCGAATCGTTCGCATGGTATTTATGAAGGAGAGAATACGACGCGGCATTTGTATACTTTGATGACGGATTATTTGTTGCGGAATTTGGAGAGTGGTGGGAGGTGATATAGATCATTCGATAAACCTCTAAAACGAAAAGAGGCCACCTCAACAAATGAGGCGGCCTCTTTTTTCATTCTATTTATAAGAAACTTACTTCTTTAGCAAGTCTCTAATTTCTCCTAGTAAATCTTCTTGTGATGGTCCTGCAGGAGCTGCTTCTGGCTCAGGTCCTTTTGCTTTATTATAGGACTTAACAATCAAGAACAAAACAAAGCCAACAATAAGCAAGTTGATGATACTGTTGATCCAAGCCCCCCAACGGATTGCGTTTTCAGGAGTTGTAACAGTTCCGTCAGCAGCTATAACTGCAGGAGATAGTACATGCTTTAATTCTGAAAAATCCATTCCTCCCGCTGCTTGCCCTACAACAGGCATTACGATATCATTCACAAATCCGTTTACAACCAAGCCAACGGCTCCGGCTAAAATTACTGCAACGGCAAAGTCCACAACGTTCCCCGTCATGATAAAATCCTTAAACTCTTTAAACATAGTTAATAATTTAGTTGGTTAGATAAAATGTTTTGACTTCGAAGTTGCTCTTGACGTTTTCTCTATAGTCTGTCCATAACAACTCCGACATGCCCACGGATTTAAGACGAATTTAGCATAAATTGTCACACTTCTTACATTTAAAAACACAAAAATAATTGAATTGCTTATTCTAGGTGATGATCGCCACCTAAAAAAGGCACTGTCAAATGAATGACAGCGCCTTTTATATTCTTACGGAAATGAATTGTTACTTGACTCCCATGTCTTTTCTGATCTTATTCAAAGCAGAGCCTGCTTTTACCCAATCAATCTGAGCTTGGTTGTAAGTGTGCTTCACTTCGAATTTGCTTTTCTTGCCATCAGCGTGCTTCAACACAACGGTTAGGTTTTTACCCGGAGCCATTTTGCTAAAGTCTGGAATATCAATGATGTCATCCTGACGTACTTTGTCGTAGTCTTTTGGATTAACAAAAGTCAAAGCCAGCATTCCTTGCTTCTTCAAGTTCGTTTCGTGGATACGCGCAAATGATTTTACGATCACGGCATTCACTCCTAAGAAACGAGGTTCCATTGCTGCGTGCTCCCTGGAAGAACCTTCTCCTAAGTTTTCCTCACCGAAAACAACGGTTCCGATTTTCTTTCTTTGATACGCTCTTGCGGAGTCTGGCACTGCCATGTACTTCGGCTTCTTGTATGCGTAACAAATTACGTTATTGGCATCGCCGTTAAATGCGTTGATGGCTCCGATGTAGCAGTTATTGGAAATATTCTGAAGGTGCCCACGGAATTTCAACCATGGACCAGCCATAGAGATATGGTCTGTAGTACATTTTCCTTTTGCCTTAATCAAAATACGCATTCCTTTCATATCTGCGCTTTTGATGGGAACAAATGGCTTAAGTAATTGTAAGCGATTTGATTTTTTATCAATCTTCACTTTTACTTTGCTGCCATCTTCAGCTGGTGGATTGAAACCAGCATCTTCCACATCAAAGCCTTTTGGTGGAAGCTCTACTCCTTTTGGAGGACTTAACTTTACTTTTCTTCCTTTTTTATTAACCAATTTATCAGTCAAAGGATTGAAAGTTAAATCACCGGCAATAGCCATCGCTGTTACGATTTCAGGAGAAGCGACAAAAGCGTGTGTTAATGGATTACCGTCGTTACGTTTTGTAAAATTTCTGTTGAAAGATGTGATGATCGAATTTTTCTTCTTTGGATTTTTGTGTCGAGTCCATTGTCCAATACAAGGGCCACAAGCATTCGCTAGTACCATTCCACCCATATCTTCGAAAGGTTTCAATAAACCATCTCTTTCTACGGTGAAACGAATCTGCTCAGACCCAGGCGTTACGGTAAACTCTGATTTTACATCCAGGTGTTTCTTAACTGCCTGAGTAGCGATAGAAGCTGCACGATCCAAATCTTCGTAAGAAGAGTTCGTACAAGAACCGATCAAACCAACATCTAATTTTGCAGGATAGTCGTTTTCTTTTATTGCCGCAGCAAATTTAGAAATAGGCCATGCTAAGTCTGGCGTGTATGGTCCGTTGACATGCGGCTCCAATTTAGACAAATTGATTTCGATTACTTGATCAAAATATTTTTTTGGCTCTTTATAACATTCCGGATCACCGGTTAAGTGTTTCTTTACTTTGTTCGCCATTTTCGCTACGTCCGCTCTTCCTGTTGCAGTGAGGTAACGTGCCATTGAAGGATCGTAACCGAAAGTAGAAGTTGTTGCTCCTATCTCTGCCCCCATGTTACAGATGGTTCCTTTACCAGTACAAGATAAGCTACGAGCACCAGGTCCGAAGTATTCAACGATGGCTCCAGTTCCTCCTTTTACTGTAAGGATTCCAGCTACCTTTAGGATGACATCTTTTGCAGAAGTCCAACCTGATAACTTACCAGTCAATTTAACACCAATTACTTTAGGCATTTTTAATTCCCACGGCATGTCTGCCATTACATCCACAGCATCTGCACCACCTACTCCGATGGCAACCATCCCAAGACCACCTGCATTAGGGGTATGTGAATCGGTACCGATCATCATGCCTCCTGGGAAAGCATAATTTTCTAAAACGATCTGATGGATAATACCTGCACCTGGCTTCCAGAAACCGATACCATATTTATTAGAAACATCTTGTAGAAAATCAAAAACCTCAGAACTCGTGTTCATTGCATTTTTCAAATCTTTCTTTGCACCTACTTTTGCACCGATCAGGTGATCGCAATGTACAGTAGAAGGAACTGCCACTTTATCTTTACCCGCCATCATGAATTGAAGCAATGCCATTTGTGCAGTTGCATCTTGCATTGCTACACGGTCAGGAGAAAAGAAAACATAGTCTTTTGCTCTTTTATATTTTTTTAATTTAGATTCTGGGTGGAGGTGAGTATACAGAATTTTTTCAGTCAACGTCAAAGGTCGTTTCAGACGTTTTCTGATTTTTTCTAATCGGTCGCCTAAGCTGTCATAGTGCGCCTTGATCATATCAATATCAAATGCCATAGTTGTATGAGTTTTAATAAGTTTTAAAATCGCCGCAAAAATACATTATTTTTTTATTCTTTGTATGTCCTGTGCATTACAGAAAAAAACCGTGAATTAAATGAGTAGTGACTAAATGAACAAATGTCTCTCTTTAATAAATTTCACTTCATGGCTTAGCTGAAAAAAAACTAAAAATGCGACACTATTCCAATCTCTAAAAAAAATGAATTATACTTTCGTAACTTTAAGCTCTTTTGTACTTAAAACAAGTCTAAAAGGATTCGTTTTCCAACCTTAATGATGAGATTAAAAATGAGATTATTATTTCTGTCTTTTTTACTCCTGTTCCCTCTTTTACTTTCTGCACAGAAAAGTAACGCTGATTTAGAAGCGGCCCTTAAAGCTGAAAAGAGTACAAAAGGTAAAATGACCTTAGAGGTAGAACTCGCCAAAAGGTATGTTAGTCCTAACCCAAAGCGAGCGATTGAACTGGGTAAGAAGGGGTATCAAACCGCTACTAAAATAAAAAATCATAGCGTAGCCGCTCAGGCAGCTTATCTAGTTGCCTTAGCTTATGAAAACAAAAGGGACAAGCGGAATGTAGATATCTGGTTGAGAAACTGTTTTCAAAGTTCAAAGCGTGCCAATGATTCTGATTTAATTATCAAAAGTGCAGTGAAAAGAAGTAAGGTGGCAGAAAAGAAAGGCAATCACCGAAAAGCTTATGAAGTGATGAAAGAGGCTTTTGATTATTTTAGCAAAAAGGGATCTAGTATTAGTGATTTGGAACAGGCCTTTGAAATGCAACGTATGCAAATCAACAAGGAGAAAAAAGCATTACAATCCGAAAAGAAAAAACTAGAGAAAGACATTAAGATCTTATCCGGTGAAAGAGATCAATTGAGTGACGAAAAAACAGAACTGACTGAAAAACAAAAAGAACTATTGGAGGCCAATGAAAAAGCAGTGGAAGAAATAAATACCAAATCAGAAGAACTGGCTACGGTAGAAGAACAAAAAGCAAAAGCAGAAAAGAAAGCCTATAAAAGCAAAAAGAAAGCAGAAGAACTCACTGGAAAAAACAAAGAGATTACAGAACAGTTGGAAATGGAACAAGTTCAGAGGGAAATGGCTGAAATAAAGGCTTCCAGAAGCAACTTATTACTAATATTGGCGGGTGTTTTATCCTTGTTTTTTATACTACTGGCCATTTCTTTATACAGCCGCTTCCGAGCGAAGAAAAAAGCCAACAAAGCGTTGGAAGAGGAGCAACGTCGTTCTGACGAATTATTATTAAACATTCTTCCTGCTAACATTGCCGACGAACTTAAAAACACTGGTACCGCTTCTGCAAAAAAATACAACCATGTAACTGTATTGTTGGCAGACTTTAAGGACTTTACTAAAATCTCAAAAACATTAACGCCTGAACAATTAGTAAAAGAATTAGATTATTGTTTCAAGGGTTTTGACCACATCATCTCTCATTATAAAATTGAAAAAATAAAAACCATTGGTGATGCCTATATGTGTGCTAGTGGTTTGACTGATGGAAAGACAAATCCGAAAGATATGCTCAAGGCGGCTCTGGAGATGCAGCAATTCTTGAAGGAATACAAAGAAGAACGCAGTCGAAAAGGGCTAAGCAGTTTTGAAGCGCGCATCGGAGTGCATACTGGGCCAGTGGTAGCTGGGGTAGTGGGTACTAAGAAGTTTGCTTATGACATTTGGGGAGAGACCGTTAATATTGCTTCTCGTCTGGAACACAACTGTGAAGTGGGCAAGGTCAATATTTCTAAAGGTACATTTGAAGAGATTCGCTACTTATTTGACGTTGAAGCTAGAGGGAAAATTGACGCAAAAAACCTGGGGTACATTGACATGTATCATGTCAATAAATTATTAAGCAATAATACCGTGTCAAGCTCTTAAACATAGCACACCATTTAAAGCTCAAAATAATATTTATCTTAATCCGATTAGATATGTGCTTATATAAATTAAATAAGTATATTTGTATCTATACAATACCCACCTAAAGCTTTCGTGCCCCATTAATCCGTGGACATACACTTAGGCATCTCTTAGTTACTCATTTCCAAACTTTTGATTTTTAAAGCGTCTTTAATGCGCTTTATTTTCCTATTTGGTAGCTATTTGCCCCTATAAAAAACAAACATGACTAAAGAACATATACGAACGATAGTAGTAGATGACCACCATCTATTTAGGAGCGGCATCGTAGCTTTGCTTAATAACACCCCATTCGTAGACATTATCGGAGAAGCTTCTGACGGGCTTGGCGCATTGGATTTGCTTCAAAGCAACACAACTGATATTGCTATATTGGACTTAGATATGCCGCAGATGAATGGTCTGGAAGCTTGTAAGTTAATAAAGCAAAGGCATCCTAATGTATCCATTCTAATATTAAGCTGGCATTGTGAAGCGGCTCAGATCAAACAGCTAATGGAGTCCGGTGCTAAAGGGTTTCTGGTGAAAGACTGTACTAAGGATGAATTACAAACAGCTGTCAAAGTCATGGCTCAAGGTGGTAGCTATTTTTCTCAACCAATAACTGAATTAATCTTTGAGCTCAATTCAACAAAAAGAAATACGGTGACACAAGGCGAAGCTAAACAAACCCTGACAAGTCGAGAACAAGAAATTCTGGAATGCATCGCCAATGAATACACTAATAAAGAAATTGCACACCAACTTTTTATTAGCCAAAGAACAGTCGAAACACATCGTAGAAACTTAATTCAAAAGTTACAGGTAAAAAACACAGTAGGTCTCGTCAAGTACTATTTCCAAAGGTTTTCTTTTTCAAAACAAGCCCTACGTATAAATACGTAGAACAAAATCGCAACTTGTTGGTATATAATGCAGAGAGATAAACCGATATCTTTGCTATCCAAACTGTTACTATATAAATACTCTTTCCAGACTTTAAAATTAGCGGCCTTCTATAAAACAAGGTAACTAATCCGTTCAGCGTCCCCCCGCTTTTCAACCATTTAATCGACTAGTGTAAAATGCTTTAAGTTGGTCCGACCAATCTAAGGTTAGGTTATCCTCTAAATATATTATGGATAGCAATGAACTGGCTTGATACTCAAACAACTAAGTAGTCTTAACAATAAATATATTTAACCACATTAAAAGAATTATTCAATGAAAAAGTCAATTTTATTCTTCGCAATGGTATTTTCTGCGAGCTTTATTTTCGCTCAAGACAATATCAGTAATGTAAAGCAAACAGGTAATGATAACCTTACTGATCTTACTCAGATTGGAGCTAATAACGCATCCCTTATCCTTCAGGATGTTGATGACAACAGCACCATTGTGAGTCAAGAAGGTACTGGAAACGTAAATGAAGCACAGTCTCAAGGTGGAAGCAACTTGGTAAACGTTTCTCAAGTAGGTGATTTAAACAGTAGCGTAACTTTGATCGGAGAGGGAAACAATGCTGCATTATCTTCTCAGTCTGGTAACGGCAACGTAACAAGACAGGAATTAAATGCTGTTGGTGGTAACACCACTTCAACACAAGAAGGAGATAACAACAGAACTATTCAGGTTTCAAACGGAGCTGGAAATAATAGCATGTTCTCTCAAACTGTAGGTAGCAACAACTTGTCTACTCAATCACAGGGAAACTCAGAAATCAGTAACATTTATGTTGAGCAGGTAGGAGATGGTAACTCTTCTGTAATTGCGCAAGAAGGTCTTTCTAACAACATTGGTGTTCGTCAGACTGGAGATGGAAATGCCGTTTCTGCTAACCAAGTTGGTAACAACAACTTTGCAGGTGGTGCAAACGATGTACTAGTTGACCAAACTGGAAATGGCAATACTTCTTTGCTTTCTCAAAATGGTGACTTGAATGCAAGTGCATTATTGCAAACTGGAAATGGTAACGAAGCCATTAACACACAGACTAGCAATAACAACAATAGCATTATCGACCAGATTGGAAACACTAACAAAGCAACTGTTTCTCAGTCTAACCAGTAAATAAATACACTTTTAGTCCTTCCAGAACTTAACCGTTCTGGAAGGATCTAAAATAATTTAAATGCCAAAGTACACTTACATATTATCATTCATTGTTTTTTGCTTCCTGTCGGTAAATTCGATAGAGGCTCAGCAAATAATCAATCAAAGCTACATAGACGTACAGCCGTCTGAGCTTCTGATCAATGATTTGCAAGGCTCTGGAGGTTCTGCCTTTATCAAACAGATAGGAGATGACAACGAGGTAGAACTTATCCAAGAACAAAGCAATGATGCTGCAATCAACTTAACAAGAGTACTGCAGACGGGTGATTTTAATGTCGCTGTAATGCAACAGAGTGGAGCTGACAATCAATCTATTCTTATTCAAGATGGTCAGGATAATTACTACCAATTAGTTCTCGAAGGCACAAATAATAATACTGCTATCATGCAGCTTGGTGACAACAACTCCATCATTCAAACCCTAGTCAATTCCAACAATGTCAATGTGGAGCTCGTTCAGGATGGTAACAACAATGAGATCATTCACATTCTGGAAGGTATTCAATCCAGAAATTATCAGATCATCCAGAAAGGAGATAATTTAAAAATCGAAATTAGACAGTCCTCTTACTAATCTCGCATTCCTTTTATTCTACTATTCCTATCCAGCTATTTTTTTCGTATCTTAGCACCTCAATTTAAGCCTCTACCTATATACGCAATCGCCAAACACGAAGTAGAGCGTCCTCCACACACATTAACTTCACTTTTATACTTTTTTTGACTAACCAATTACCTGTATTTTGATCATAAGGTAATTAGTTAATCTATTAGAATAGCAATAAGTAATGATCCACTTTAGAGCCTTTTTAGTCCTATTGTTTTTTACTATCTGCCATTTGGCATTGAGTGCACAAGCTACGGCGTGGGTTCATAAAGAGGTGAAAGGTGACTCTACTATTTTTAAAGGAATGGTGCATAATAATACAGGGGAGATCCTCTCCTTGAAATACACCATGCTTGTTGAAAAAGCAGGAATCAGCGGTAAGAGTAGAAACAATCAACAAAATGAAATCAAGGCAGTACCAAAGTCAACGGTTCCCCTTGGAAAATTCGTTTTAAATATACAGCCAGAAGATTACTATAGAGTGATCTTATATATTTTTAAAGAAAACAAACTCATTACATCAGATACTTTGCAACAAGGAAATCCCCCAATTCCTATTGCAAATACGGCACAACAAACAACGATACCAACAGTATCTTCAAAGTCGGACGCTATAGAAATAGATGGCTTGGTTATAGATGAAACTAGAACCAAGTCCGCCAGAGACTTTTATGAGTTATTTTATAGTAAATGGACTGCTCCTCAAGGAGCAAAAGATTACACCATCACAATAAGAGAACTCCCTTCAAGAGGGCGGTCCGCACAAATCATTGTTGCAGTTAATGACAAAGATATCTTTCAACGTTTTTTGCAACCACGTTTAGATGTTATTGAAATGATGGTAGGCCAGGCTATATATTACGTTAGTCGTAATTTGATTAACAATGAATCTGTAAAAAAACAAATGAGTCAAGAAGACCATAAAGGTTCTGGTATTTTTTAGTAAAATAAAACCCTCACATTATGCTTAAAATAGTAAAACACTTCACCCTCTTAACAATGCTCTTTATACTTCCGGCTAGTATGAGCGCACAAGACATGGTATACAAACCCAAGAATCCCGCTTTTGGTGGAGACACCTTTAACTACAACTGGCTATTGTCCTCTGCTCAAGTTCAGGATTTAACAGAAGAAGAACAAGGAACTACCGGTACTTCAACTAATAGCCTTGATTTCTTTACAGAAAGTTTGAATAGACAATTGCTTAGTCAATTATCTAGAGAGCTGGTTGTCAATCAATTTGGAGAAGATGGACTAGAAGAGGGATTATATACTGTTGGAGATTTTCAAATTGACATCGGCAGTAACCTCGAAGGACTTTCCATTTCAATTATAGATATTGTAACGGGCGATCAAACACAGATTGTGATTCCTTTTTTCTAGTTAGGTAAACCTTTTTGTCTCGCTACCCCCAGCCCGCCTGCGGACGTATTGGTAGAGCGAGTAACGACTTACAAAATAACAATCATTAACCGATTTGATTTCAGCTATGTTTTCATCAATATTCAGAATAAGTCTGGCTCTCTTACTTGGCGTACTCTTAAGTAGTTGTGGCACTTTGTTTCGCCAATCCTTCGAGTCTACACCTGCTCGTTTGGGAGAAGAGACTCAGGAGACTGCCGAGCTAAAAAGCTTACCACCTGCGAAGGAAAAAATCATTGTTGCGGTCTATAAATTCCGGGATCAAACTGGACAATATAAACCATCGGAGAATGGAGCAAATTGGTCTACTGCTGTAACACAAGGTGCAACGACGATCCTAATAAAAGCACTAGAAGATTCTGATTGGTTTGTTCCTATTGAACGAGAGAATGTCAGCAACTTATTAAATGAAAGAAAAATCATACGCTCTAGCAGAGAACAGTATAAATCCTCTGGACAAAACGCTCAAATATTGCCTCCATTACTTTATGCTGGAGTTTTGATAGAAGGTGGTATTATTTCCTATGATGCAAATGTCATCACAGGAGGGGCGGGGCTTCGATATTTTGGTGCTGGTGGTTCTGGCCAATACCGACAAGATCGTGTAACAGTATATTTACGAGCAATTTCTACCAGTAATGGAAAAGTGCTAAAAACCGTTTACAGTTCTAAAACCATTTTGTCTCAATCCGTAGATGTTGGTCTATTCCGATTTGTAAAATTTGGAAGGTTGCTAGAAGCAGAAACTGGATTCACGTACAATGAACCTTCTGAACTTGCAGTTACGGAAGCAATTGAAAAAGCAGTCCAAAGTTTGATTATAGAAGGTATCATTGATGAACTATGGACCTTAGAAGAACCTCGAATGATGGCAGATAAATCCATCATTGAGTATAAAAAAGAAAAAGAGAATATTCCTCAAACCGATATCTTTGGCAAAAGTATAAACAACCGACGAAAGGCACTTGCCTTTCATTTGGGAACTAGCAGTCTGCTTTACAAGGGAGACTATAGCAATTCCTCTTTTCGAACCGGCCTGGAAGTTGGTTTACTTTATGCTAAGACACCAAACATTACTTATGGAATTAACTACGGTATGAGTCGATTTTATACCGATCCTTTTTATAAAGATAATGTCAGTTATTTAGATGTTTCTGGCTTATATCGGTTTTTACCTTATGATGTGTTAAGCCCTTTTGTACATGTAGGTGCTGGCTTTATCACCAGCAATGGAGATGATCGGTTCAATTTTTCTAATAATATATATGGAAAGGTACATGGTGGGCTTGGAGTAGAATATATTTTAAATAAGCGAGTCGGGCTTTTAAGCTCCTTGAATTACAATTATATTTTCAGTGACCAGTTAGACAATATCGAACAAGGCAAATACAATGATATCTATTGGCGGCTCAACGTTGGGTTTAATTTCTACTTTGGGAAAACCCTATCGGGCAATAGAAAATTTGATTACAAAAGCAATTACGATTACTAATGAGAAAGCGATTGATATATTTATTTTTATTCAGCTGTACCTTATTCGTCATCAGCTGCCAGGAAGACCCTTTTGAACCAGAGGTGTTTGGTGATCTTTTTGGAGAGGTATTTCTCAGCAACGAGGGAACACCACTTGCTGATGTTACTATTTCTACTAACCCGCCAACCAGCACTATTCTTACCGATAGTGATGGCCGCTTTGCGCTGGAAAGTATAAAAGCCGGAGCCTATAGTGTTCGTGCCGTGAAAGATGGTTTTATTACCAGTGTAGAATCCGTTACCATTTTTGGTGACCAAGCCAGCAATATTGTCATGCAATTGGTTCCTGACACCTTAAACAGTGAATCTCCTTTAGCTGCATTCGATCCTTTTCCAAGTGATGGCAGCATAAATCAAAACAAGAATCTTACATTACGCTGGAGCACCGAAGACCCTGAAGGAGATGATTTAACGTTCGACGTAAGCATTTACAACACTGATCCTACACAAAGTTTTTTAGTCGCTGAGCAAATTTCGGACACGACAGTAAACGTAACATTGGATTATGGAAAAACCTACTTTTGGCAGGTCGTAGTTTATGATGGAGTAAATCCTCCAGTCAATAGTGATGTCTTTCAATTCTCGACAGAAGAATTTCCGGATCAACGATTTCTCTATGCTCAATCTGTGAATGGTCAGTACGAGATTTTCTCTTCCGATGAAAACGGAGATTCCAATCAACTTACCAGTGGGAATGGAAATAGTTGGCGCCCAAGAATGAACCCCCAACGAAACAAAATTGCATATATCTCTGATTCAGGAATTGAATCTCATATTTTCATTATGAATAGAGATGGCAGTGATGCTTATCAAGTGACCAGCACGCCTATTAATGGCTTTAATAAATTAGAGTTAGACTACTGTTGGTCACCAGATGGAAGCAAGTTGTTATATATGAACAACGCTAATCTCTATACCATTAACATTGATGGAACTGGCCAAGCATTATTTCTCACAGCCACTACCAACCTCCGATTCATAGAATGCGACTGGACCGCTCAAGGAAACCTCGTTGCAATTAGGACTGTTGGTGCGAATCCTTATGATTCTTTTATTTCTATTTACAATCAAGATGGCACTTTTTTAACTACCGTTTTGAACAATCCTGATGGAGGTACAGGAGGGCCTATGTTTTCAATTTCAGCCAGTACTGTTTTATATACACAAGATGCTTCCGGATATGAAGGAACGGATGGTAGACAGTTGGATTCCCGAGTTTACCTTCGTAACTTAGCGTCCAATATAATAACGGATATTTCCATCAACAAAGCACCAGGAACTAATGACCTTGACGCACGATATTCACCAGACGGTGCATTCATTATTTTTGTAAATACAAGCAATGATGGCATCTCACAAAAGGACATTTTGAAGATGGAGGTAGATGGAGGAGGAAGAGAGTTGCTATTTGAAAATGCGATTACACCGGAGTGGAGGTAAGTCAACTGCTAACCTTTGAATTTTAACTAAAAACTTCCCACTAACGCGAAATTAGGACGAGCAATATTTTTAAAAAATGCTTCTCGTACACACCGATCCTTAAAGAGTATACACATAGTTTTTGTTATAACCCATCACTGAATTACCCATTAACTTGGTAAAAAACACGGCGACACATTTTTATGTGCCGCCGTTGTTTATTCAGGACGGTGAAAACGGTAGACGGTTTGACGGTAGACGGCCCTACGATCGCGGGAACCGTCTACCGTCTACCGTTTTACATACTTATCCATCCATTCTGTCATTTCCCAAAGCATATGCATCACCGACTCTCTGGCGCGATATCCGTGGCTTTCATGTGGCAACATGACCAAACGCACATCGGCGCCATGTCCTTTTAAGGCTGCATAAAAACGTTCACTTTGCATCGGGAAGGTTCCCGAATTGTTGTCCGCTTCGCCATGAATTAACAGCAATGGCTCTTTAATTTTATCGGCATGATTGAAGGGAGACATTTTAAAATACGTTTCTGGCGTTTCCCAATAAGTTCGCTCCTCCGATTGAAACCCGAAAGGTGTAAGTGTTCTGTTATAAGCTCCACTTCTAGCAATACCAGCAGCGAATAAATCGGTGTGCGCTAATAAGTTTGCAGTCATGAATGCACCATAAGAATGGCCGCCCACAGCTATTCGTTTTCTGTCCGCTACTCCAATTTCCACTAAGTGATCTATAGCTGCTTCTGCTCCTGAGCTCAATTGTTCGATAAAGGTTTCGTTTGGTTCATCCTCTCCTTCCCCGATAATTGGCATTCCAAAGTCATCCATTACAGCATATCCTTGGGTCACCCAAAACAAAGGGGAACCCCAGCCTATTCTGATAAATTCGTAAGGCGAATCTGTCACCTGACTTGCCGCATTTGCACTTTTAAATTCTCTGGGATAAGCCCACATAAAAACAGGAAGCCTCCCGTCTTTTTCTTTGTCATAGTCTTCCGGTAAATACAACGTACCCGTAAGTTCAACACCATCTGCACGTTTGTACTTAAGCATCTCCTTTTGGATATTTTCTAATGACTTGTATGGGTTTTCAAAAAAGGTGATTTGATCTAAAGTGCCCTTCTTCAAATTTCTTAGGAAATAATTGGGGCGCTCTTCATTAGATTCTCTCCTTGTCAATACTACGGCTTTTTCCTTATTCAAAATACCAATAGGTACTTCATAGTACGGTGCTTCCGAGCGCCAGAGTCTTTCTTTCTTTTTTGTATTAACATCTATTACGTCTACAAATGGCCGATTCCCTTCTGGCGACGCTCCTTGGCCAGAAAGATAAAGTGTGTTGCCATTATTTGCAGTCATTAGCACTCTTCTACCATATTCGTTTTGCTCTGTTTCAAAGTCTCCGGGATCGTTATAACGGTCTTCCCAAGAATGTTCGAAGAAGACTGTTTTATTGTTGTCCTTTGTTCCCGGCTTCCATTTGCTGGTAATAATTTTCCGATCTTTCCACCACCATTCGTAAGCCATTGCCAAGTCATCGGTTCCCCAAGTAATGCCACCATATCGAAGAGAGAAGGTAATACTTTGCTCCGGTTTCTTATCAAAAGGTGCTGGCAGCAAAAACAACTGATCTCGAATTGAAGCCTCTTTGTTAGGGTCACCTCCATCCTGTGCTTCTACCCAACTTAATGTTGCAGGTTTATCTGCTCTCCAAGAAAAAGAACGAGGCCCTGTTGCCACAGCTCCAAAGCCTTTAGGAATATTATCCGCCAAAGGCTTGTCTGCTATTTTCTTTACCAGTTTTCCACCCTTCCCATACACCTCAACAGCTGCTGGAAAACGCCCGTAAGGCACCATGAAAGAAAATGGTTCTTTGATGGTTTGTAAAAGGACATAAGCTCCATCCGGTGAAGTGCTCATACCAGAGACAATTCCTGTTTTACCCATTTCATGTTCTTTATTCGTTTTGACATTGATGGCTACAATTTGGGAAGTGGTGTAGTACTTGAATAAAGCTATATCGTGTGCATTTTTCAATAAATCTTGATAAGTCCTGACGGGGGCGGTCTTTCCTTCATTGACCTGAATTGTTGGTCCAAAAGGTTTGTCTTCAACTTCTGGAAGAGCTCCTCGATTTGCTGGGACTCTTTTAAATAATAAAGTTTCGTTGTCAGAAAACCAGGTTAATGGTCGCCCTGGCATCGCATCGTTGATAACCGCCTCTGTAAGTTTTTTTGCTTTAGCTGTTGCTAAGTCTACATACCACAACTCCATTCCATTTGTAATGGTGTTTGTGAACGCTACTTTAGAGCCGTCCCGTGTCCAACTCAGGTTTCCTAGTTTCGCATTCTTTGGAAGACCTTGAATTCTTTGTTCTTCGTCTTTTCCTAATTCTTTGATTTTCATTCCAGTGTAATGACCAGAGCGACTAGGGCCATTGGTTCTTGGGTTGATGCGCATCCCTGCCAGTTTCATTTCTTTCTGAGCAATTTCCTCTATACCAGGCATATTGGGTCGATCTAATAAAAGCATTCGGTCAGAAGTGGGACTGATACTGAGCCCTGGTGTAGGTGCGGCATCTACTAAATCAGCAATAGCCTTGGGTGGCATTTGATATCCAGTTAGTTCTTGGGCGGTCGTCGTCGTTGTCATAAGCAGCAATAGCAGTATTAAGTTTGATAAAAATTGAATGGAGTTTTTCATTTTAGTGATTTTATTTTGCAAAATGCAGAAGGGATGACAGTTCGCCAATTCTATTTTTTACCGCAATGGCGGCAGGAGCAATACATTATTATTTGCGGCCCTTTATTGCAAAAGCTAAAAAAATCGAATATAGTACTTTTTTGTTATTTGTATTGCCGTTTAGAAATCCTTTTTGCTTTTGTCGAAAAGATATTTATTCGCGATATTGAGGAATTATATGAACAAAGGCCTCTTTAACTAATAACTATGAAATTCCCACAACCCATTCCAATTAAAACAATTGCCGAAAAAATTAATGCCGAAATCATTGGTGATGATTCCTTACTCGCCACTGGCATCAACGAAATACACAAAGTAGAAGAAGGAGACATCACATTTGTTGATGTTGCTAAATATTTTGATAAATCACTAAACTCTGCAGCCACTATCATATTAGTAAATGAACAAGTAGATTGCCCCCCTGGAAAAGCATTGTTATTGTCTAAAGATCCTTTTAATGACTATAATAATTTGATACTGGAACATCGCCCTTATGAATCGTTAAGCGGGGCTATACACCCTACAGCGGACATACACCCTACAGCGATTATTGAACCCAATGTCGTTGTTGGTCCTCATGTGAAAATTGGAGCGGGATCTCATATACAAGCAAACGTCGTTATCGCTGAGCATAGTATTATTGGAAAAAACGTACTTGTTCAGAGTGGCTCTGTAATAGGAACGGAGGCTTTCTATTTCAAAAAAAATGAAACGGGTTATAAAAAATGGCGCTCCGGTGGACGGGTAATTCTTGAAGATCGAGTAGATATTGGCGCTTGCTGTACTGTCAACAAAGGGGTTTCTGGGGATACTGTCATCGGAGAAGGGTCAAAGTTGGACGGACAAGTTCATATCGGACATGGAGTAGTAGTGGGTAAAAATTGTTTATTTGCTGCTCAGGTAGGCATTGGAGGCAAGACTATTGTTGGGGATAATGTTATTCTCTATGGACAGGTTGGTATCGCTCAGAATTTAGTTATCGGAGACGACACTGTCATTCTAGCAAAATCTGGAGTCTCCAAGTCTTTAGAAGGGGGGAAAACTTACTTTGGTGCGCCAGCAGAAGAAGCGCGAAAGTACTACCGAATGATGGCAGCGATGCGGAAATTGCCAGAGTTGTTGCGACGGGGAATTTAGATGACTGTATGTAAACTATACCGACGCACTCTCATTTCTAAAAGGGAACCTCACTATTAGCTCCCATTAGATTTGTTAAAAAGCAGCTATTTCTATCGGACTTTTACTGCTTGTGGTTTTTTCCTTTTTGTTTTCACAACTTTCTTTTTACGTTTTTTTGATTTTTGCTTTACCTCAGGTTCTCTCTCTTCATAATCATAAGTCAAAGTCAAATCAATAAATTGGTCATTATTAATTAAGTGATCAAATTTCTTCATGATCGAAATATATTCACTATCACTTTCTTTAACATCATTTCTTGATATAGTATAATGTTGGAGTAATTGTAAAATTTTGGGATTAGCCGTCTTTTGTTCTAGATCTGTAAAATCGCTAGTATCAATTACAAACTTGGCTTCAACAAGCTCTTCCTCTGTTAATGAGCGAAACAGCTCTTGCCACTTTTGAGTTAAGCCTAAATCTACTTCAAATAACTTTCTATAAACAATATATGTTTCAGGCATGTGTAGAATCTCAAAATACTCTGCAACATTTTTTCCATATGCTTTTTCAAAGAAACTTCTTTCTGGAGGAACAATTCCACGAGTTGCATTACTCACAGATTGGATAGCCCGAATAAACTTTTTATTCCAGAATTTCCCTGTGTATTGGCGCCCTTTTGCCTCCTCTCCAAATAATGGAATATATTTCATAGGAAATGAATAAATATGAATATCTAATTCTTCAGATAATTCCACATTCAGCATCATTCTATTATACAAATCTTGAGGTCTATCCTTAAAATTAAACAGTAAATAATTTGACAGCCTTCTAATATCGTACTTTGCCGCAAGACGAACTGCTTTTTCATATTTTTTCCGCATTCCCCAGTAATCGAATGCAATTCTAAGGGGATGAATTGGAATTTCACTTATCAATTTCATTATTTCATCCGTAACATATCTCGCATCTGTACCTTGATTAAAGTCAACGTATCTATTTCTTGGAGCTTTGTTTCTATATTTTTCATAAAAATCTTTTAGCTCTTCATATGCAAGAAGGAGGTTTTCCTTTGTAATGTCCTCTCGTTTTATTAATTGATATTTATCATAAATTGCATAAACCTCTTCTGCTGTTTTTTTCTTAACTCTTTTAGCAAGGAATTCTTCAAGAATAATATAACACCTTTTAACATAGGCAATATCATTCATTCCCTTTTTAAGGTTTCTAACGGCAATGTCAAGCTGATTAGGTTCAATGTATCTAGCACCTTTAGTGAAACCCATATCTTTAATTTCTTGAATTATTTCAGGAAACTTAGGTGATGCAAGCACATTGTTATCCATCAAAAGCAAATGTTGTTGCTCACCATACAACTCTGTAATCTTATTAAACTTATCAATAGTAGGAATTTTCTCTTTATAGGTAGGTTCTAATTTTGGTACAGAACAAAAAGCACAAGTCCTAGTACAACCTTTAGTCATAAATGTAAAATAGGCACTTCCTGTAGGGTATTTATAATCAATTTCGTCGAGAATCGAATAATCTAAAGGTAATTCGTCTATAATTATTTTGTTCTTATCTAAAACACCCGGCTTATCCAAAAGGCCTGTGATAGGAGTAATCCCTGTTTCTATTTCTACCTCTTTAGTTAATAAAGATGCTAATACGCCTCCAACCTTCAATTCTTTTAAATCCTTAACAAGACTCTTAGCTTCGTGTATTGCTTTAACCGTTATTTTCCAATAAAACGTAAACAATGTAGTTACGTAAACTCTATCCCATTTGGGTTCCTTTTCGTATTTTTTATTTTTATAGAAATCAGTATAGTGCTTTAGCCAAAGTTCTAGTAAAGGGTATGTAGTATTCTTGTCCGTAAAAATATCAGGTACATCTACCAAGATTTCATTTAAAAATCTAGCTTGTTTTCTCTTAATGTATTTTTTAATTAAATCAACTTTATGACTCCAGTTTATCTCGTTGTTTATTTCATTCAATTTCTGAATACAGTCCTGAACAATTCCGTCTAAAATAAACTCTTGTACATCTCCTTTATAAAAAGTGACATTGTCTCCTAACATTCTGTGATAAGAGGCAATTTTCATTAGGCCGATAGGGGGGTATTTGTTTTTGTACCCGGGCTCAATGAGGAGTATGTTTCTTTTTTTCTTTTTTCTTGGCATGTTTAATTGTAGTGTTCTGCGATTTTCTTTTTGAGCATTTCTGCTTTTTCGTAATCTTCTAGTTCATTATCAATAATACTAAATATTTCTAAAACAACTCTTTTCTCAACCTTACTTAGTTTTGGTAAATCTGTTATTGTTGAAATTCTTTTACTACTCGATATAACCTCCTCCACAGAGGTTATATCTAAGTTTGTCTTACCTATGACGTTTTCAATTACAATCTTTAAGTCTTGATTTGCATCTGACTTTTTTATAAGTTTTTTTATATCTTCTTTAGCTGCAATTGCTTTTTTTTCTTTGAATTTCAGTTCATTTGATATTTTTTCTTCTAAACCCTTAGTTAAACTATTGCTAGCTATTTTTTTTTGAAAGTCTTTAATTTCTCTTTGATATGTCTGGACTATTTTCTTTCGGCTATGTGCATCAGACGTTTTCTGAGTCAAATATCCAAGGTTTGGAAAAAAAAGTTTTAGCTCTTTTTCAAATACTTGAACAGTCCTATTGTCATTGAAATAATCTCTTCTAGCATTAGGAATAAAGGAAGAGCTGATTACATGAATCTCCCCAAAATAATTTAACACTTGTCGAGGTTGTCCAAAAAACCGTCCTAAAGTTGTATCAGAACCTATCCCAATATTATCTTTTCTTAGCCGAAGACCCCGCTCAATATAGTTCCTTGGAATTTGAAAATTTAATAACCTTGAAACACTATACCAACCTATTGAAAGCAATTCTTTATCTTCATTCTTTATTTTAAAAAAATTTATATCTAGAATATTTACTTCCTTATTCTTATTTGCAAAGTATTTAGTCTTATATGGTTTATATAGTTTTTCTTGATTAATGTTCAAGTGGACATCATATTCCTCTATCCTTACATTATTTTTATTAAAATAATTATGTATTTTTTTTGCAAAAGGAAAGTCTAGTTGAAATGGAACTGGGGCGACCATAGATAAATACTCACGTACATTCTTTTGGTCAAGAAGCTCTTCATTCGACACGTTTTGAAGCTTCACTTTAAAAAAGTGTCTGTCCAATTCAATGTCTTCTTTTTCGAGAGTAGTTATAGTACTAATTAATGTTGACGCATCCATCTTAATAGTACGATCCTCAATAATAAGTCTTAATTGTTTTGCATTCAAGGATATGATACTTTTTTGAGACTCCCCCTTATAACTTGTTTCAAAAATAAGCTTATCACAATATCCCAAACCTCCTAAGCGTCCAATCCCCCTAAAACCTTTTCGTCTAGTTCTATCTTTTTGAGAGTTAGCAACATCACCTAGAAATTGTAAAACATCTTTTGACTTTATACCAGTTGCGTTATCTTCAACTATAATACTTTTTTCTTCAGTATTAATGGTTATATTAATTTCTCCCTTACTTTTCTTTTCTAAAATGCCTTCCTCAACCGCCACATCAATTTGGTCTGCTGCATTCTGAACATACTCTCGGTAGATGAAGCGAGCATCGTCGTACATTCCAAGCGTTAATGTTTCTATTACATTTTTTCCGATATGTGGTTTGTAATTGTCCATTTTATTTATTGAGAAATTTCCTTACTCTTAGAGGAATTCTTTCAAGATTATTCTCATTATATTCATCATAGCCATGATATTTGTTATCAATATGACACCTAAAAACTACAAAAACGCTGTTCTCTTCATCATATCCAATATAGCGGCTATCTATTTTTTCAGGATAACACTTATCGAGGATTTCTTGCGGTATTTTATTATCTACCCCATTGTAACAACTTAATTGAGATTCGAACCCCAACTTATTATCTGAATCTTCCCAGGCTTGCTTATTTCTGTGAGACGCTTTAGTATGTTTAGGATTATGCTCAAAAACAGGTTTCAGGCTCGCAAAAAAGTCATCCAACTCTGTTCCTCTATCAGCAACGATAGTCTGATAATCTTTTATTTCAGTATTTACTCTGGTTTTTAGCTTTTCATTCTCCCAAAGATAGTCAAAAGTAAAATATACGTTTTCATACTCGGTATTATCAGCGTGAATTCTCGAAATAAGTAGACCAATCTCATGTTTCACTTCATCTTTGAAATAGCCTTTAATTAAGTTGGGAATAGAAGTTATGTCCTGAATTGGAACAGAAGGGTATTCACAAGTCTCTACTTTGCTCAAAAACCTTAAAGTTTGTCCTTCAAAATCACCTCCATAATGTGGCGGCTTTCCATAAGGAAAATTAGACATTAACTCATCTCTTAGGTTACCACTCAATAAAACTCTTGGTTTCTCGTTTTCTAGTTTTTCGAAAAAAGCAGTAATTCCGTCTACCAATTCAATGTATTCATGTGTATTAGTATTGTAATCTGCTTCATCCCAAATTACAGAAGAGACATCTAAAACAACATTAAGGTTTTGCATTCTTTTTTCTTTTTCTAGTTTGTGCCTTTACAATAGCTCTCAGTTCTGTATTTGAAGGTTCAATAAATTCTTTTGGATAATAATGCATTGTGCCATAATCATCCAGTTCTATTGTTTTAAAAGTATTATCCTCAACAAAAGTAAGATTGATCCGGTCATCCATTTCATCAGTTTCATCTTCTGCAATTCGTCTTCTCATCCGAGTAATAAAATGACTGCTATGTGTTTCGACAATTACCTTCTTTCCTTGAAGTGTCAATCCGTATAAGAAATCATAAAGTCTACTTTGAAGCTTTGGATGTAAATGTACTTCTGGCTGTTCAATAATAAACGTTCCATTTTTTGGCATTCTCAGTCCTTCAACCACTATTGGAAGTAATTGACTTATTCCAAAGCCTACGTGTTTAATCGTCGTTTCTAGACCGGATTTATTGACAAGTATTATTCTGTATATGTCATTCACTTTTTCTGTTCTAATATCAGTTGCGACTTCAAAAACATCACACATCCAATATTTTACAGATTCGATTAATGTTTTTGTAACTTCTTCATATGTGATGTTATTCTCTTGTTCATCAATACTATAAAATGCAGTTCGGTCTTTTGCTTTTTCTTCTAAAATTTGAGCAACAAATTCTCCTTTCGTCCCTACATTGTCATTTCGGCTCGAAATAATATAATCGTCCTCAGGTTCTTTTCTTATCGGCTTGAGGTAAGAAATTTTTCCCAAAAATGAATTAATAATCGTTTTAATATCCTGAATGTTTAATGCTTCAATAGTGAATTCTGAGTTAATCACATTTTTATGGTCACCTATGTCTGTAGATTCTTCATTTTTGCTTTCATACTTGTCAGGGTAGATAGAAGAATATTGAATATTCGATATAAATGGTTTTTCAAAAAATAAAGTGTTTTCAAAAATAGCACTATTAGTATCAATCGAAAATGTATTGTCATCAATATTCGAATTAAAAATAATAGAATGATCGTTCCCCTCTACAAATACAAATCTAATAGAAAACACTGAAATATAAACTTCATCTTTTTGACTTATATCATATTCAATTTCGACAACACAGGTGTAGTCGCTAAAAGTTTTAAAAACTGAAATCGTTTTAAGTGATTCAAGCTGGTTAAATTCAGACTTACTGAACTCAAAAGAAACTTTGAGTTTTCGCTCCAATTTTTTATTAGAAATAATATCTTCAAATTTTTTAGCTTTAGCATATTCGCCTTTTAAAAAGAAAGGCTCTTTAGCAGAATCCAACTCTATAGTTTGCTTCAAAATCAGGAGTAACTGCACAAAAGAAGACTTCCCCGAACTATTCACCCCCGACAAAATCGTCAGCGGCTTTA
>CAZDTI010000049.1:0-28824 GCA_964508085.1 uncultured Saprospiraceae bacterium
GTATTGTTTTCAGCCGGCATTGACGCGCTCTCGTCAGTGTCGGTTCTTTGTATCGCTTAATCTTGAGGAAAGTTGGTAAACAGACCAAAGAAATAGCGCCTGTTTGCTGTGCGAAACAAGAGGATTGATTTCCGGTTCAGTTCGCACCTGGCATTAAAAAAGCCTCTCCGAAACTCAGAGAGGCTTTTTCATTTCTACAAAATAGATTATTGCATCTTTTACGCGAGACTCTGGAGTAGTAGAGCGCTACCGCACCAAAGCAATATCCCCTCGATACAACAAGACCCTACCATCCACAAATACAATTTCAGCGATGTAAGGATAAATTCCACTATTCATCGTTTTTCCATTCATACGGCCATCCCATCCATCCTGTGAATTTTGACTATAGGTAAACTCGTTCGCTTCATAAACCTGTTCTCCCCAACGATCAAAAATTCGGAAGTAATTAACGGTCTCTACACCTACGCCAGTATATACTCGAAGGAAGTCGTTAACTCCATCACCATTTGGAGAAAAAGCATTCGGGATAAATACATTTCTATTTCGATCAATTTCCACAATGATCTCGGCGGTACCGACACAACCATTGGTATCAATAACCGTGACCTCATAAGTCGTAGTCTCTAAAGGAGACACCCAAGGACTAAAACAAAAGGTATCAGTAACACCTGCCAGACTATCACAATCCAAATGATCTAAAGGATCCCAAAGAATGGTATCAATCGGAACACCAGATAAGGAATAGTTAGGTCTCAATTCAACACTGCTCCCCAATTCTAACTCAATAATATTATTCATGTCATCATCATTATCTGATAACAGCACTCTAACTTCATCAGGCTGTCCCACATCAATAGTATACTCTACAGAACATCCAAGGCTATCAAAGACCTGTATGGTATGCTCTCCTGCAAGAATTGGAATAGAAGCATTTGGAAATTGTGGTGGCCCAAAATCAACAGAGAAGGTGTAGGAAGTACCTATCCCGCCTGTAGGATTTCCGTCCAGTGATACAACTGTTGGGGCGCCAAAACAAAATGGCTCCGGAGGGTCTAGTATTACTGCTGAAATAGGAGCTGGTTCCGATAAAGAATAGGTCAGATTATCTGAACAACCATTGACATCTGTAATGGTTACAGCGTAAGTGCCAGCGCTTAGGCCCGAAGCTAATTGAGTATTGGTTCCTGTATTTGGAGCCCAGTTGTAAGTAGTAATTCCAACGGTTCCTCCAGTTTGAGAAACACTTATCTCCCCGTTTTCACCTCCAGAACAAGTAGGATCAACGAAAGTATCTAAAACAGCTACTAATGGATCTGGCTGATCTATATTGATCGTTATAGAATTTGTACAACCTTTAAAATCGGTGACTGTCACAATATAATTACCAGTTGGAACACCACTAATCGAAGGACCTGTAGTAACTGGATTCCCCCAAGCATAGGTATAGTCAGGAGTCCCTCCTATTGCTCCAACCATAGCAGAACCATCAGAATCTCCAAAACAACTAGGTTCAGTGGTTAGTATTCCTGCGATATCAAACTCTAGTTTTGTTGGTGCCCCAATCTCAAAGAAAGCGGTATCCGAAGGACAGAATCCATCTGAGACAATAACGTACTGTTCGCCCTGACATAAGGCCACGGCAGTACTCTGTGATACGTTGTTGTAAATTTCTCCTGAAGACCAGCTAAAAGAATACATATTAGTTGTGCCCGTTCCACCGGAAGCAAGTGCAGTGTATGAGCCATCGCAAGGCACACCTTCAAAACAACTTACCGCTTCTACATTAGCCACGTCAAATACAATATCTATAGAAGGTGGACAAGGGATGAAAGTATCTATAACAATAGTATCACATCCATTTACATCAGTGATGCTTACGGAGTATCTGTTGTCCTCTCCACATGCTAAACTAGCAGCTACAGGGAAGGTATTGCCATCAAACCATTCAATTTCGTATGGTAGAGTCGCACCGGATAATATCAGTTGGATAGATCCATTATTGAAGGTTGGACAACTAGGTTCGGTAATAATCAAATCAACCGCAAGCGGGGACGGCGCATAAAGTGAAGCCGTTTCCACTACACTACAACCAACATCATCAGTGACTGTGACAATATAATCACCTGCAATCAGCATATCCGCAGTTTGCGTATTTTGATTGTTAGGGTCGTTCCATAAATAAGAAGAAATAGCTGCACCACCCATTCCTGGTACTGCATTTACGGTAAGAGAACCTGTCATTTGGTTGGGGCAACTAACACTTACGGAATCAAAAGATTGTATAATAGGGAGTGCAGGTTCAGTTATCGTAAAGTTTTGAACGATAACGCAATTATTAGCATCTGTTACTGCTACTGTGATAGGGCCTGGAGGCAAATTGCTAACGTCAGGAGTCGTTTCCCCATTAGTCCATTGATATGTGAATGGACCATTTGTACCAGAGGCAGTTACGGATATGGAACCGGTCGTAATACCAGTACAAGTGATGTCTTGTTGATTATTTACGGTTAATTCCAGCATCGGAGCTATTAAGGACTGTGCAGAACTAAGCACACAGCCTAATGCGTCAGTTACGCTTACACTGTAATTACCCGCGGGGAGGGGAGCAGGAGCAGGTACATTCCAAATTACATCGTATGGAGCAACTCCTCCGACAATATTTACCGATACACTCCCATCTGAAGTATTAACACAGGTTGGATTCACAAAAGAAGTTTGAACAGACAAGGGCTGGAGATCAGGAATTACAACAGAACCAATTACCGTTTCATTAGCTGCATCAGTAACGGTTACATCATAAGTGCCAGGTGCTAAACCACCTACAATTCCATCCGGAATATTAGCAGTACCGGTGTTGCCAGGATTACCTTGTTGTTCCCAACTCAGACTATAGGGTGCGGTACCTCCAGTAGGAGAAACCGTAAAAGACCCATCTGTATTTCCAGCTTCAGAAGTACAGACGCCAAAGTTTAATATAAAAGCACTACTTCCAATGGTAACGGAACCATCTGTCAAGGTATATCCAAGAGGGCCGTTTATATCTGAGACTTCTATCGGAGTACCCGGCGGAGGGGTTCCTACAAAACTGACATCAGAGCTGGTCCCATTTGGACCTATGGCAGTAAAACAAACTTCATATAAGACATTATCACCGACCAGTGTCGATCCAAAAAGAATATCATCGGAGAACCAGGATACAATGATCTGCCCCGCAGATGGGGTAGAAGAAGACAAGGTTGGAGGAATATTTACAGGGTTAACACTACTGAAGGCTAAAACAGCAGGGTCGTATTCAATGATATATTGAAAGCTAAATAAATCTGTAAAACCCGCAGAAGAAGAAACAGGAACACAAACGTTAGAACCTGAAGCGGTGACTTCATCTCCTATTGTAGAGTTAAATACAGTACAGTTACTCATGTCTATTTGGAAAGTAGCCGAACAACTTCTTCCGTCTTCAATAATTACGTTATAAATACCAGGTTGAGGTACTGAAAAAGTGACAGTCTCTCCATGAGATATATTCAATGGTGTTGGTGTCGTTCCCACAATCGTTGGGTCAGAAGCCAAGGTTATTTCTATGTTGGTATAAATAGAATTGTCAAACTCCGGCAAACCGCCTTCCGCAACAAAAGAACCAGAACAAGGGCCAGTGGTAGCGGTATTGATATTGGTACCAGCTACTTCATTTAGAAAAACAATCCGGTAAGCATCACCTACATTTACATTTATACAAGGACCAGCTGGTCCACCAATGTTATCATCTTCGTAGGTAGCAGCAGCAAAATCATCAATGGTCGTTGGTGCAAAAAATAATTCGATAGGTGCACCTCCATTAAGTAAGCTTTGAAGTGCCCCCATATTTTGTAAAACGGCATCACCATTAATTTGAACCAAGGGAGCTGTAATAAGATAAGGGTCGTTATTAGCGGTGGTAAAGTCAAGTGAAATACAAGGATCTGTTATCATTGTCGCAAAATCAGGCCCACTAACTGTTGGAGTACAGGTGTAAAAATGATATGCAATTCCTGGAGGAGAAATAGGATCCGGATCACCAAAGGTCTGTCCTCCCTGATGAGTCACGTTTAAAATGTCATTAAAACAAAGAAACTCCACATCATTGGATTGAGCGGTTGGGTCTAGCGCCTGAGTTGTAGTACCCGCAAAGGCACTAACTCCTGCAGGGCAGACCATGGAATTGGCTCCAACCAGAGAAGATACTGGTGTTTCCACCTTTACCGTTTTTGGCATTTGAGCAAAAGCTTCTGATAAAAAGCAAATTGTAAGTAGGACCGGGATTAATAGACGTTTAGTCATTTTTTATGCTTGTTTTATTTTTGGATTTTGCGGCTACAAAAAAGCTGTCACCACAAAGAAAAGCGATTATGTCGAGATCAGCAGCAGAAGAAATCTTACTCATTATTCATAAATGATTGCAAGAGTCTTCTTTAGCTCGCAAAAATAGAGATAGCGAACGAACTTTACCGTATGCTTTCTAGGTCATTTTACCGCTTTTGGTCAAAATTGGCCATTTTGTGGCCTTTAAGACGAAAATATTAAAGTAAATAACCATGCATACTTTGTACCAATGCTTAGCATTGACGTTTAAAGGCCTGTTTTTAGTATTTTGCTTCGGCGAAAAAAGAAATCTTGTCTAAAGTTAGCGGAAACTGAAATAAGCATCAGATCCTTATGCTGTACTTTACTTCATCTTCCTGATTTTGTGCATTAGTGTTTTAGTGGTAACCTAATCTAACCGTTAAAAGTTGATTCCACTAAATCACTCCCAAACGCATACGGTAAATAAGCTATAGATGGGATACGCTTGGTCATAAAAACGCTGCCTACTTTCCCACGTCCAATACTGCCAAACTCGGATTGTGCCTCTAAAGCGACAGCTCCATTGAAAGTTGCCGCGTTAATGGCCTCTTCAGGAGTCATTTTCATCTTAATACAAGCTAAGGAAATGACAAAAGACATCCGTCCTGATGGCGTAGAGCCTGGATTGAAATCAGTAGCCAAAGCAACCGGTAAACCCGCATCAATCATTTTACGTGCTGGCGGATAGTGATCATTTAAAAAGAAAGGGGCTGATGGCAATAGGGTAGGCATTGTATTGGAGGGTAACAAAGCGGCAATCTCCTCCTCATTAACCACTTCCAAGTGATCAACCGAAATAGCATTATGCTTTATAGCGGCCTGTATTCCACCCATACAATTGAACTGGTTGGTATGAATTTTTGGCTTTAAGCCATAACGTGCGCCTGCTTCCATGATTCGCTCACTATCAGCAACAGTGAAGAATCCCTTCTCACAAAAAACGTCAATATATTCTGCTAACCCTTCATCTGCTGCTTGCGGAATCATATTGTTACAAACAATGTCTAAAAAAGCAGATCTGTTTTCTTTGTACTTAAGTGGCAATGCATGTGCTGCTAATAAAGTAGACTTAATCCTAATCTTGGTATGTTTCTTCAATTCTCGTATCACACGCAACATCTTAAGTTCGTTCTCCAGATCCAAACCATAACCACTTTTGATTTCCAGCAATCCGGTTCCATACTTAGTGACTTCCTCCAGACGCTCCAAAGCACTTTCTAACAATACTTCTTCTGGTGCTTCGCCAAGTCGTCTGGCAGAGTTTAATATCCCACCGCCATTAGCCGCAATTTCCGTGTAACTCATGCCATCTATTCGTTGCGCAAATTCTCCCTCCCGGCTGGCTGCAAATACCAAATGGCTATGAGAATCACACCAAGTTGGGAAAACCATTCGTCCCTCCGCCTCAACAACCTCATCCGCTCCTTCCGGACAATTGTCCATTGTTCCAAAATCAATGATAATTCCATTGTCAATATATAACCAAGCATTGTCAATACTTGGCAGTTCTTTCATGGCGCCCCCTTTAATCGCACCTCTTGTAGCTATATTGTTGGAATCTTCCTCGACTTGAACGAGGGTTTTAATATTTCTGAAAAGCAGACTGGACATGAGTTATAATTTTCCTGCAAAACTAAGGAAAAAATCACTCTCCCATAAAAAAATAAAAAACCTTCTAACGCGATTACCACGTTAGAAGGCTTAATTTTCAATGATCCATTTTCAATTACCCTTATCCCATCACCGACAAATCCTTAATAATTGCCTCAATCCCCTTCGCTTTCACCTCCGCCTTAAAATCAATTGCCTGCTGCCTGCTATCAAATTCTCCAATCAAAACCTTATAGACTGTCTTCTCTCTCAAAGTGGCAATATGCACAATAATCGGTTGTGAAAAGATCTTCTCTAGCCGAGCTGCTTCCGTCAACACATTTCCATACTCCGCAAAAGCACCAATCTGAACAGAATAACCAGCAGAAGGTTGACGACTAACTTTGAAACGATACAATCCATCTCCTGTCATTACCGGTTTGGTCGGTTTAGGAGAAGTCACCACCGGAGCGGTTGGCTTAGGAGGTGCAGGAGTAGAAGGTTTTGTAGTACTTGTCAAAGGAGGTCGCGAAATGGGCCCCGAAGGCTTAGTAGTAGGTTTGCTTTTCTTTCTATTAGCCCATGTGTTATGCTTTTTCAAAATTTCCATAAAGCGACCAGCTGAAAGCGATTCTTCATAGCGATCCACTTCTTTTCCCTGAGAGTTGAAAACCAAAATAGAAGGAAGCAGCTTTATATTATGGATCTGCTTATAAGCAAATCCGTCGAAATCATCAATATCTACTTTTACAGCAATGTAATTTTCTTTGATGTAATTGGCCAAAGCCGGATCATTGAAAGTTGTTTCATCCATCCAACGACAAGGCATACACCAACTGGCGGTAAAATCTATAAAATATAGCTTCCCTTCAACAGCAGCTCTGTCTTTGACAATGTTTAAGCTGCCTTTGAAAAAATCAACTTTGGTACTGGCCGGGCCGGTACTCATAAAAAAAGGAACCATTATGAGGAGTAGAAAAAAGAGTCTGTTACGCATGGTGTGTGGTATTATAATTTCTAGAATGAGCGGTGGCATCGATTTAATCAGAGCCATAGCTTTTGTTTTTCTTGTCTATTAAAAGGTCTTTGAAAAGTAAAATAGTATCGTAAGCACTGTATTTATAGAATTATTAGGAATCTTTGGCTTACAGATTACTTTCTGATGTCGAATATAGAATAAAATTTTGTGCCGAATCGTTGGGGCACTTATTTTATGAAGATTCTGGCTATTGACAAACGCAAATACAATACCATATATTTTATTTAATCGTTATATATAAGGAGCTTATTATCTGTTCGCTATAACGGATGGCTTTTCTTTTACTCCTTTAAAGCCGTCGAGAGAACTTGTTGGAGAAGAATGGTACGTTTTGGATTAACTTCTCTGTGGTCATGTCTAAAGACCCCATGTATTTTAGAAATTGAAGTTTAACGTTAAGGTTGCAGTTGAGATTGAAAGCCATTTTCTCCCTTTAATTCCATTTTCTCCCCTTAATTTTCCTACCTTCGCGCAAAATAAATCACACAGAATTTCTAAGAGAAACAACACCCTTTTCTTATGTCTAAAACATTAGCAAAAATAACCGGAGTTGCGGGCTATGTCCCAGATTACATACTGACCAATAAGGAATTGGAGACGATGGTGGAAACGAATGATGAGTGGATCCAAAGTCGAACGGGTATCAAAGAAAGAAGAATTCTAAAAAAAGAAGGTTGGGCTGCCTCTGATATGGGCAATGAAATGGTTAAAAGCCTTTTGGAAAAAACAAATACTAAACCAGAGGAGGTCGAATTGCTCATCTGTGCTACCATCACTGGTGATATGGTATTTCCAGACACTGCGAATACGATTTGTGATAAAGCAGGTATTAAAAACGCTTTTGGTTTTGACATAAACGCTGCTTGCTCAGGCTTTCTATATGCCTTGAGTACCGGATCTAAATTCATCGAATCTGGCACCCACAAAAAAGTCATCATTGTTGGATTAGATGTAATGTCTTCCATTCTTGATTATAGCGACCGAGCTACTTGTATCATTTTTGGAGATGGGGGAGGAGCTGTTCTTCTCGAACCTTCTACTGATGGAACAGGTCTGACAGATGCTGTCCTTCGCTCAGACGGTAGTGGACGAGAATTCTTGCATATGAAAGCTGGAGGTTCTCTTAAGCCACCCACAGCGGAAACCGTTGCCGCAAATGAACATTACGTTTATCAAGAAGGAAGAACCGTATTTAAGCATGCGGTGAGAGGAATGGAGACCACCGTCAAGGAGGTCATGCAACGAAATAACCTGACCAATGACGATATCACTTGGCTTATTCCACATCAGGCTAATATCAGAATCATAAAATCGGTAGCTGATGCCTGTGATTTCCCAATGGAAAAAGTCTTAATTAACATTGAAAAATACGGAAATACCACTGCAGGAACCCTTCCTCTTTGTCTTTGGGATTTTGAATCTAAATTTAAGAAAGGAGACAAAATCTTATTAACAGCTTTTGGAGGTGGTTTTACTTGGGGTACCACTTACTTAGTATGGGGATATTAGCATCGAAAGCTCTTGAATAGACTTATTTAGGCGCAATAATAGGTAAACTAATTAACGAATCCCCTAATCAAGCATTTATTTGGCCTTTTCCTTTAGGTGAAAATTAATATCTTTGCGCCACTTTTTTATTCTTTCATATTTATAATATCTAATTAGCAAAATGGCAAATACTTCAGAAATTAAGAATGGCCTCTGTTTGAATTTCAACAACGATGTGTGGCAGGTAGTAGAATTTCTACACGTAAAACCAGGAAAAGGACCCGCTTTCGTTCGTTGCAAATTGAAAAGTTTGACAAGTGGTAAAGTAGTGGACAATACCTGGCCTTCCAGTCACAAAATTGACGTGGTCCGAGTGGAAAGAAGAGTATTCCAATTTTTGTACAAAGACGACATGGGCTTCCATTTCATGAATAATGAAACCTATGATCAGACAATGATCGCTGAAAACCTAATTCTCAAGCCAGAATTGATCAAAGAAGGCTCAAACGTGGATATCCTTTTTAATGCTAACACTGACTTGCCTTTGACTATGGAATTGCCGCAGTACATCACTTTAGAAGTAACATATACGGAGCCTGGCTTAAGAGGAGATACAGCTACTAATGCTAAGAAGCCTGCTGAACTTGAAACAGGAGCAAAAGTACAGGTCCCTCTTTTTATCAATGAAGGTGACTTGGTAAAGATTGAAACGGCAACGAGTAACTACGTTGAACGAGTGAAAAAATAAGCTGTTCCCAACTAGTAGAATAAAGTCCAATAGGTTTTATTTATTCTATAGATGTTAGTTAGTTCAGTTCGTACTGATGAAACTAAAAACAGCAAACTAAAAAATAGCGTAAAGTCCAATTAATCTCCGATTAAAATCGAAGAACCAAAAAAAATACTATGAATTTTAAAGAAGTTCAGGAACTCATCAAACTCATCAACAAGTCTAACCTGACCGAATTCAAAATGGAAAAGGCAGACTTCAAACTTTCCATCCGTACCAAGAAATACGGACGAAGCCGAGTGCAACCCGCTGCACCTGCACAAATCGTATCCATGCCTGCACAACCAATGCCGGTTCAAATGGCTCCAGCTCCAGCTGCACCTGCCCCGGTAGCTCCAGCCGCAAGTAAGCCTGCCGCAGATCCAGCACCAGCAGCAGACGACACCAGCAATTTGTTGGAGATTAAATCTCCTATTGTGGGAACATTCTATCGGTCTTCTTCTCCAGATAAAGATGCATATGCAAAAGTTGGAGATACAGTCGGAAAGGGTGACGTAGTCTGTATTGTTGAAGCCATGAAACTATTCAATGAAATAGAATCAGAAGTAAGTGGACGTATTGTGAAGGTATTAGTTGATAATGCTCAGCCCGTACAATACGATCAACCTCTATTCCTCGTCGATCCTGCGGGATAGTAACGATCTCGAAAAAAGTGAAAGGGCGTTAGCCCTGATCGCGTTTGTAGAAAAAATACGAAGTTCTTGTAGAGGAGCATAGCTCCGGCCACGTTAATCCAGCAGAATGGTGCGTTTTTTCACGTTGCCAGGGCTGAAAGCCCGCCCTGACCTTGTCGAATGGGCTCTTTATTCGAATCATACGTTTATAATTGCTACCGACGTTGCCGGATCGATGCTCTTGGAATTTCACCACAACAACCATCTTATCCATTTAAAAAGGATAAAAATTAGCGTATTTGTATGTCAGAACCTACACTCTTTAAAAAAATATTGATCGCCAACCGTGGCGAAATCGCTTTGCGAATCATCAGAACCTGTAAGGAAATGGGTATCAAAACAGTAGCCGTTTACTCTACTGCTGATCGCGAAAGTCTACACGTTCGTTTTGCAGATGAAGCCGTTTGTATCGGACCTCCTTCTTCTGCTGAATCTTACCTTAGTATCCCTAAAATAATGGCAGCGGTAGAAATTACCAATGCGGACGCTGTACACCCAGGTTACGGATTCCTTGCCGAAAACGCGGATTTCGCAGAGGTATGTGCAGAATATGGAATCAAATTTATCGGCCCTACTCCGGATCAAATTCGAAAAATGGGAGATAAGATTACTGCTAAGGACACCATGATTAAAGCAGGCGTTCCCGTGGTACCTGGTTCTGAAGGCTTATTGAAAGACTTGAAATCGGGACTCAAAAATGCGAAAGAAATTGGCTATCCCATTATCCTCAAAGCAACCGCTGGAGGAGGTGGAAAAGGAATGCGGATCGTTTGGGCGCCTGAAGAGTTTGAAGACAATTGGGAAAAAGCACGAATAGAAGCGAAAGCTTCCTTTACGAACGATGGAATCTATATCGAAAAATTTATCGAAGAACCTCGTCACGTAGAAATTCAAGTAGCAGGGGATAAGTTCGGAAAAGTTTGTCACCTTTCGGAAAGGGATTGTTCCATTCAAAGAAGACATCAGAAACTGGTCGAGGAAGCACCTTCGCCTTTTCTAACAAAAAAATTACGTAAAGCAATGGGAGAGGCAGCCATCAAAGCTGGGGAATCCATTAAATACGAAGGTGTTGGTACGGTAGAGTTTTTGGTAGACAAACATAAGAACTTCTACTTCATGGAAATGAACACTCGAATTCAGGTGGAACATACCGTAACAGAAGAAGTTATAGACCATGACTTGATCAAGGAACAGATAAAAATAGCTTGTGGACATCCAATTTCTGGAAAGAATTACGAACCACAAATGCACGCCATCGAATGTCGAATTAACGCAGAGGATCCATTTAACAATTTCCGACCAAGTCCAGGAAAAATAACCTCTTTCCATAGCGCTAAAGGGCATGGCGTACGCGTAGATACTCATGTTTATGCTGGCTACGATATTCCGCCATACTACGATTCTATGATTGCAAAGTTGATCTGCCGAGCTCAAACTCGGGAGGAATGCATCAAGAAAATGGCTCGTGCATTGGATGAATTCATCATAGAAGGGGTAAAGACAACAGTTCCTTTCCACCAACAACTGATGAAAGATAAAAAATTCCAAAGCGGTGATTTCAATACTAGCTTTATAGAAACTTTTGAGTTGAAGAAACCAGAGGAATAAAGTTTTGAATGTACTTGGTAACAATGAAAAAATAACTTCAACGTTTAGATATATCGTTGAAGTTATTTTTGTTTAATAGTATTTATTCATTCGTACTACTACGTGGAATGCTCAGACAGATACCACTGAGTAAGTACCACAAAACACGAGGTCGCTCTGTCTGAGGAAAGTACGATTGGTCAATAAAATACACAAATACTTTTTTGCTTACGGAACAGTTACGTTTAATATTTAATAGTCGTGAAACAACTTCGTCGTCTTACTGCCTACCTTCAAAATTACAAGCCACTTGTATTTGCAAACATTTTTTGCAATTTGATGATGGCGCTTTTTACGGTAGTGAGCATCCCTGCGATTATTCCCTTTTTACAAGTTCTTTTTGAACGTAGCCCGAAAGCATCAGCGCTACCATCCTGGTCCTGGAAGATAGAAAACATTGTAAGCTATACTCAAGCTTATTTTGGACAACTCATTGTTGATAAAGGGCAGGATACTGCACTAGCCTACATCTGTATAGGTATCGTGCTATTGTTTTTTTTGAAAAACCTATTTCGCTACCTCTCTCTCGTGGCGATGGCTCCTATTCGTAATGGTATTGTTAGAGATATTCGGCAACAGCTTTTTGCTAAAATGCTACAATTGCCGCTTTCCTATTTTTCGGAAGAAAGGAAAGGAGATTTAATGTCCCGAATTACTGCAGATGTGCAAGAAGTGGAATGGAGTATTCTTAATGTGCTGGAAATTATTTTTCGGGAGCCATTGATTATTGTTGGGAGCTTGGGGGTGATGCTGTATATAAGTCCATACCTCACTGCTTTTGTGTTTGTTTTGTTTTTCTTTACAGCCTTGATTATCGGAGGAATTGGAAAGACCTTACGGAAAAGATCTGCAAAGGCTCAGGAACAACTTGGTGGTTTGGTAGCTCGAATTGAAGAAGCGCTTTCAGGGCTCCGAATCATTAAAGGCTTTTCTGCAGAGCAATATCAGGAAGAGCGTTTTCAAAAAGAGAATAATCAATATCGAAATACTCTGACACGGATGTTGTGGAGAAGAGATTTAAGTTCACCCCTTTCAGAATTCTTAGGAATTGCTGTAGTCGCTATTTTGCTATGGTATGGCTCTCGAGAGGTTTTTAGTGGTCAATTGGAAGCGGAAAACTTCTTCGCTTTTCTTTTTGCTTTTTTTAATATCATTGCTCCAGCAAAATCCTTTTCTTCTGCGTTTTATAATATCCAAAAAGGTCTTGCAGCGGTAGATCGAATAGATGTCATTCAATTTGCTAACAATGCAATTACTGATGCGCCAGGAGCAAAAGAAGTACATCGTTTTGAAAGAGACATCGTTTTTGATCAAATCAGTTTTAGCTATGGCCAAAATAAAACGGAGTTGATTTTAGAAAAGATAGATTTAAAAATCTCTAAAGGAAAGGTCATCGCTCTTGTAGGAGCTTCTGGTTCTGGTAAGACAACATTGGTTGACTTGCTTCCTCGGTTTTATGAAGCCCAAAAAGGAAGCATATTATTGGATGGAGTGGATATAAAAAACTACACCTTGTCTTCTCTGCGAAAATTATTGGGAATTGTTAGTCAAGCCCCAGTATTGTTTAATGATACCATTTACAATAATATAGCTTTTGGAATGGAAGGAATGAATGAAGAAAAAGTAGAGAAAGCTGCTAGAATTGCCAATGCACATGATTTTATTCTGGAAACAGAAAAGGGCTATCAAACCAATATTGGTGATGGAGGTAGTAAACTCAGCGGGGGGCAAAGACAGAGATTAACCATTGCTCGAGCCATTCTTAAAAATCCGCCTATTCTTATTCTTGACGAGGCAACTTCTGCCCTCGATGCGGCATCAGAGAAGTTAGTACAAACCGCACTAAACCATTTGATGGAGCATCGAACGACGATTGTAATCGCACATCGTTTATCAACGATCAGGCATGCAGATGAGATTGTAGTTTTAGAAAAAGGAAGAATAGCACAACGAGGGGCTCATGAAAAGCTGATAGCGGAAGAGGGAATTTATAAACGTTTGTTGGCCTTACAGGGAAGTTGATCGCCTTTAGACTCATAAATTGAGGTTAATATTTATTCCAATCCGCCACCAATCATATAAAAATTGTACTTTTAGGAGTCAAAAGAAGAACCTCAATGAACTATATAGAGCTTGAATTTATCCAACTATGAAAAGAAAAATACAATTATTAATTGCTGCTTTGATTGTGGGCACCAGCTTATCCGCACAAATAACAGTAACGGCTGCCAATTTTCCTGCTCCGGGAGATACGCTGCGTACTACCTTCGATGCAATGCCTTCGGGGATTGACCTATTAGGAAATGGAGGGAGTCAGAGTTGGGATTTTACAAGTTTGGCAGGAATTAATCAAGAGACCATTATTCGAGCCGCATCTGATGGAGATAATTCTAATCAATTTCCAACTGCAGATGTTTTAATAGGAGAACCTGGGGGCCTTACTGGAGAGCTCTACTACAATTCTACGGCTACAGCATACGAGTTTTTAGGTTACGTTGGGCCAGATCCAGCAGGTTTTGGCATCAATGTCATTGCTAAGTTAAATCCTTCTTCTCCAGAGAGACGTTCACCAATGAATTTCTTTGATGTAAATTCAGCTGATAACAATATTACAGTAGCTTTCAGTGCTGACCTTCTTCCTGGAGGTATCTTGGATAGTTTCGCTTTATCTCCAGATTCTCTGCGTATCCGAATCGCTACAGAGCGATTGGATGTAGTTGACGCTTGGGGAACCCTTAGTATACCAGCGGGAACTTATGAGGTATTAAGAGAAAAGCGAGAGGAAGAAAGAGAAACACGTCTCGATGTTTATGTAGGGATTGGTCCCTTCGCAGAGTGGATCGATGTGACAGATTTAGCAGGGTTTGATTTCTTAGGAAAGGATACCATTCTCACCTATCACTATTTTAGCGATCAGTCCAAAGAGACTATAGCAGTCGTTACAGTGGATCCAATAACAGATGATCCAATTGCCGTGCGCTATAAATCAGGGATGATGGACAACCCTACTAGCTCTGTAAATTACGTAGACAAAGGTAACGCTGATATTTTTGCCTATCCCAACCCAGCAATCAATGATGTCCGTTTTGATTTTATCAATTTACCAACAGATACCTACGACCTTAAAATTTATAACATACTCGGTGTAGAAGTCTATTCTCAAAAATATAATATCGTCAACCGACGAACTATAAAAATGGATTTGTCAAGTATGAGAAAAGGTACTTATCTATACAGCTTGCTAGACAGCAGAGGAAAACCTGTAACCACCAAGCGTTTGGTAGTGATGAAGCCTTAACGCTCTACTTTAGTTTTCCTAAAATGGTCAGATACGTTGAATAGTATCTGGCCATTTTGTGTTTGACGGCAAACAATTGAGGGACGGAAAGAAACCTTAACAGACTCTTAACAAAAAAGCCAAGCAACTTCTTAATAAAACAGTAGTCTATAATAGTAGGATTCAAAAAGTCGAATTCATTTTTATTCAAAACCAAAATGACAATCTATGAAAAAGTTAAGTTTAGTAGCCATGTCTTTATTGATGACAATTGCTCTTTTTGCGCAAAAAGAAGAAACTATATTTGGCAAAAGCGGATTACGCCTCTCTGGAGCTTGGGGAGGTTCCTCTACAAATATCTCTCAAATAGCTGATGATTACGCCGTTTACACCGGAGGATTTGGTGGACTGGAATTTAATCGTTCTGTATTTATTGGATGGGGCGGTTATAAATTAGTAAGCGACGTTTTGATTGGTGACGTTGGTGCCGTACAAAACTTAGAAATGGATTACAACGGCCTGATGTTCGGTTATGCGTTAAAACCACATAAGCCGATTCACGCTACTTTTATGCTAATGGGAGGTAAAGGAGATCTTGAGTTGGGTGAAGGGCAAAAAGACAATATTTTCGTTATTAAACCATCTGCTGGCCTGGAGTTAAATGTATTCCGTTGGTTCCACATCGGACTAAGAGGAGGGTACAGAATCGTTGCAGATTCAGACATTGTAGATGTCTCTGATACAGATCTTTCTGGATTTTTTGGCGAAGCGAATTTGAAATTTGGAATTTCCTGGAATAGCAGTAGAAGAGATCGCCGAAATCAAGAAAGAAGAAGAGAAAGAGACGACAATGCATGGCCATAATTGAAATTGGAAGTGTTTGCTTCCTGCTGATACATTAAACCAAGTACAAAACGCTTTTCCAAATAGATTGGGAAGGCGTTTTTTTGTTTAATATTTTAGTGATTATTAAATGTATTTTTGGTTTTAGCTCGCCAGACAAAGTTCAATTTTTATAATATACAATTGATCAGCGAATTGAGCGCTGTTGAGATTAACATCGCAGCGGAAGTTGAGATTGAAAAAATGCTTCGTGTTATTGCTCTAATATTCCTAAATCTTCCTTCATTATTCGAAATTTAAATCGCTACCTTTGCAGGCATCTTCTAACCAAATATGCTATCAATAATGACCCAACTCTCAATGGATGTAAAATTATTTTGTGGAGAAAACTCAAGATACCTTTCAGAAAAAATTGCCGACTTTTATGGCTACCCATTGGGTGACCAAAGCCTAATGAAATTTAGTGATGGAGAGATGCAGCCAATAATCAACGAATCCGTTCGTGGTAATTACATCTTCTTTATTCAATCTACTTTCGCTCCAGCAGATAATTTATTGGAATTGTTGCTCCTTATTGACTCGGCAAAGCGAGCTTCCGCTGGTTACATCACAGCAGTTATCCCTTATTTCGGTTACGCTCGTCAGGACAGGAAAGACAAACCAAGAGTGCCTATTTCTGCAAAGCTAATTGCCAACCTTATTGAAGCAGCAGGCGCCAACAGAATTATGACCATGGATTTCCACGCAGATCAGATTCAGGGTTTCTTCGATATCCCTGTCGATCATCTGAAAAGTGAAGCGATCTTTATTCCTTATTTGAAAAACATGGACCTCTCGAACGTCACTTTTGCAAGCCCGGATGTAGGTGGAGTAAAAAGAGCAAGAGCCTATGCAAAATACTTCGAGCGAGATTTGGTGATTTGTGATAAATACAGAAAAAGAGCAAACGAAATTGCTGGAATGACCCTTATCGGAGATGTAAAAGACGCTGATGTAATTTTGGTGGATGATCTCGCGGATACTGCTGGTACTTTATGTCGTGCTGCTGATTTGATTATGGAGAAAGGAGCGAAGAGTGTTCGAGCCCTTTGTACGCACCCCGTTTTGTCTGGAAAAGCTTATACCAACATTGAGAAATCAAAACTAAAAGAACTTATTGTTTGTGATACGATTCCATTAAAAGGGAAATCGTCTAAGATCAAACAATTGTCTACGGCAAAGTTATTTGCCCGAGCCATTCGAAATACACATGAGCATAGGTCTATTTCTGCGCTTTTTGTAGAATAAAGACGGTTGGAAGGAGGTACTTAAATTTAAACTCAAAATTTCATAGCGAAATACAAAATAAATAAGTATCTTTGCGTGCCTTTTCGATAATACTAGTCGATATAGGCCTAAAATTACAAATTCATATCATAAAAAATAAGTCATGAAGACAGTTGATATTAACGGTACACCAAGAACTGATTTAGGCAAGAAAGCCACTCGTGCTGCCCGAAGAGAAGGCATGGTACCTGGTGTTATCTATGGCGGTGAAGAAGTAGTTCACTTTAACGCTAACCCTAAAGAAATGAAGGACATCGTTTTTACTCCTGCATTTAACAAGGCTGTAGTAACAGTAGATGGTAAAAAATACGACTGTATCCTTAAAGATACACAGTTTCACCCAGTTACAGACGAATTGTTACACGTTGACCTTTTACAATTGATTGACGGACAAGTATTGAAAGCCAATATTCCTGTTCGTTGTGAAGGTACTGCAGCTGGTGTTAGAGAAGGTGGTCGTTTGAATCAGAAGCTGCGTAAAGTGACCATAAAGACAACACCAGACAAATTGGCTGCAGAGCTTCTTGTAAACGTATCTGAGCTGAACTTAGGAGATTCTGTAAGAGTAAAAGATATTGAATTCGCAGATGGAATGGAAGTAATGACTGGTATGAGTATTCCAGTTGCTTCTGTCGAAGTTCCACGTTCTATGCGTTCTGCAATGGATGAAGCGGAAGGTGCTGAAGGAGCAGAAGGAGAAACACCAGCAGAAGGCGCTGAAGCAGCTCCAGAAGCTTAAAATCAAATTTTTAAGATATAACGAAATTAATTTTCGTAATTCTAAAAGAGGCGTAGATTTTTCTATGCCTCTTTTTGTATTTTGGCCATATGCAGAATCTAACCATCACCACGATACAAGCTGACCTTATTTGGGAAGATAAAAAAGCTAATTTGGATCAGTTTGATCTTAAATTACAATCTCTTCAGGAGAAAACAGACCTCATTATTCTTCCAGAAATGTTTACCACTGGATTTAGTATGAATGCCGAGGCAATGGCTGAACCAATGGATGGTCCAGCTATAAAATGGATGGCCACTAAAGCTAAAGAGCTAAATGCCGTTATTACCGGAAGTTTAATCATTAGAGAAAAAGGTCAGTTTTTTAATCGCCTTATCTGGATGTCGCCAGACGGAAGTATCCAACATTATGACAAGAGACATCTGTTTACATTGGCTAAAGAACAGGAAACCTATGCCTCAGGAAAGCAGAAATTAATTATCTCTTATAAAGGCTGGAAAATCTGTCCTCTGGTTTGTTATGACCTCCGTTTTCCTGCTTGGAGTAGGAACCAAGAGGATTACGATTTACTTTTCTATGTTGCGAATTGGCCCAAGCCAAGAGCGCACCATTGGAAGTCTTTGCTAATGGCAAGAGCGATTGAAAACCAAAGCTATGTAGTTGGTGTCAACAGAGTAGGAGTAGATGAAAAAAACAATACGTATACGGGAGATAGTTCTGTCATTGATTATAAAGGAACTCTTCGTTATCAAGTATCGGAATTATCAGACGTTTTTACGACGACCCTATCTTACGAAGCGCAAAAGAACTTTCGAGCAAAGTTGAATTTTTTACCAGATCGGGATGATATTGTATTTAATATTTAAGGTGGAATTTTCGACCATAAGCTGGCTCTAGCTTAAAAAGAGATATAGATAGTTACAATGAATCTAATACGAAAAGCGTTTTGCTAATCTGATATAGCTTTTTCAACTTAGATTGCTTGAAGAATACTCAGAGAAACAACAACACACATGAACTTAAAAAACATCACCCTCAGAACCTATTTTTTAGGTTTTTTAATTCTGACGGTATCTGCTTGTCATAGCCTAAAACCCGTTTCCTCAGGCTCTAGTCGAAGCAACTCAAAAATAACCAAATCAGGTTCAAGCTCTGTCAGTCAGCTCCGACAGGACATTACCAAATACGCCCTCCAACAAAAAGGAGCCAAATACAAATATGGCGCAAAAGGCCCTAAGCGATTCGATTGCTCAGGCTTTACCACCTATGTTTATAACGCTAATAAGGTGGACTTACCCAATGGGTCTTACAATCAGGCGCGTGTCGGTAAAAAGGTATCAATTTCAAAAGCTAAACCTGGTGATTTGGTGTTTTTTGGAAAAAGAGGGAAAGTAAACCATGTGGCTCTGATCGTTCGAAATACATCTGCAGGCTTGGAGGTGGTTCATAGTACTAGCAGCAGTGGGGTAATCCAGGAAAATGTTTCTCAATCGACTTATTGGAAATCCCGGATTCTATATGTTCGAAATGTGATTGGTCGTTAATAACCCTTTTTATTGAACTAAGCAGCTCTTCTTAAGTTAATTTTTGTTTAATACTAAGTAAGAGAATCGTAATTCTCCGTAAAATTATGTACTTTCGCCGTCTTCCAAAAGAAAGACATTGAATCATGATTAATCTAATTTTATTTGGCCCTCCGGGCTCTGGAAAAGGAACGCAAGCTGCTCGATTAGTAGAGACTTTCGGATTATTGCACATTTCGACTGGTGATTTATTTCGCTATGAAATAGGAAATAAGACAGAGTTAGGTCTGCTAGCTAAAAGTTATATGAATGCAGGAAACCTTGTACCGGATGAAGTTACTATCGGGATGCTCAAAAATAAAGTAAACGCCAATCCGGATGTAGCGGGGTATATTTTTGATGGTTTTCCTCGGACAATAGCACAGTCAGAAGCTTTGGATATTTTCCTTAAGGAAAAGGAAGAAATGATTTCTGGATTACTTGCACTTGATGTAGATGATGAAGAAATTGTACAACGATTGTTGCTACGTGGCGAAACTTCCGGGAGAGCAGATGATATGAATGAGGCGACCATCCGAAAAAGAATAGCAGTTTACAATGAGGAAACTTCACCCGTCTTTGATTACTACAATCGTTCTGGATTATCCAAAAAAGTAAAAGGAACAGGATCTATTGAGGAAATAACCAAAAGATTAGAAGCAGAAGTAAAAGCCCTCGCCCAGTAAAATTCAACTAAGTTCAAACCAAGTTGCTTCCTTTTATATAACACGATAGAAAGAAGTTATACTCGACGCTGGATAAAAAAGTGATTGTGGTCTTAAGAAAGGCTTTCCAAACACTAGCTTAACACAAAGCCCACTCACGGAGTTTAGAAAACCAGACTTGTCATGAACCCCGGCTTTCGGAACCCCGCGAGCGAGCCTTAGTCAGGCAAGGGTTCTGAAAGCCAGTAAAAATAAAATCACTTTTTTATTCGATTCGCAGTATAATAGTTAAGGTTAACAGTTAAACACAATGTCTGGACAAAACTTCGTAGACTACGTAAAAATCTGCTGCCGTTCTGGCGCAGGTGGTGCCGGCTCTTCACATTTTTTTCGCAGCCGTATAGAAACTAAGGGTGGCCCCGATGGTGGTGACGGTGGCCGTGGTGGTCACATCATGGTACGTGGCAATAGAAACCTGTGGACGCTATTATCTCTAAAATATCGTAAACACGTAATTGCTACAGAAGGAGGCAGAGGCGGACAAAGCCGAAGCTCTGGAGCAGCGGGTGAAGATGTTATTTTAGATGTCCCATTGGGAACTATCGTTAAGGATGTGGAAACAGGGGAAGTCATGTTTGAAATATCTGAAGATGGGGAGACACGTATTGTCGTGCCAGGTGGGCGTGGTGGTCGCGGCAACTTTCATTTCAGGTCACCTACGAATCAATCGCCAAAATATGCACAGCCAGGGGAAGAAGGAGAGATGGAGTGGAAGATTTTAGAGCTAAAAGTATTGGCTGATGTAGGTTTGGTTGGTTTCCCAAATGCAGGAAAATCTACCTTGCTCTCCGTTGTGACAGCTGCAAAGCCAAAGATCGCTAACTACGCTTTTACAACATTAGCTCCCAATTTAGGAATCGTAAAATACAGAGATGATCGCTCTTTTATTATGGCGGACATCCCAGGAATTATTGAAAAAGCACACGAAGGAAAAGGCCTCGGGCATCGGTTCCTAAGACACATCGAAAGAAATGCACTATTACTTTTTATGATTCCTTGCGACTCTGATGACATCAAAAAGGAATATGCCGTTTTGCTCAATGAGTTGGAACAATTCAACCCGGAACTACTCGATAAACCTCGGATGCTCGCGATCACTAAGTCGGATTTGATCGATGAGGAAATCAAAGAAATGTTGAAGGAGGAATTACCAGATGATCTTCCAGTGTTTTTTATTTCTTCTGTTGCCCACTTAGGATTGGCGGAGTTGAAAGATGGAATTTGGGATGCTTTGAATAAACCGGCAGGATAGTTCCTCAACTCGCTCATACCTCACTTGTTCGGAACAACAGGTTTTAATGATATCGAACTAATGTTAAAATAAGATGGTTATTAAGCTAAAATAATTATCATGAAATTGTACAGACCTGTAAATCAATCAGAGTTAGATTTGATCATTGAGTCAAATTGGAAAAAGTTCCCACCACGATTTGAAAGTCAACCAATATTTTATCCTGTTTTGAATGAAGAGTATGCTCAACAAATAACAGTAGAATGGAATGTTCCAAGCTATGGCGTTGGTCATGTTGTAAGTTTCGAAGTAGAAGATGGATTTATTAAGAAGTATGAAGTTCAAAAAGCAGGATTAGATCATCATCTAGAATTATGGATACCATCTGAAGAGTTAGAGGAAATGAATGAAAAAATAATAGGTAAAATAACATTGCTAAATACTTTTAGATAAATTCGAAATGAGTTGACTTCATGTCTAATGGAGTCAACTCACTCACATTACGACTCTCCATGTCCAAGACAATCACTACTACCATTCAAAACCTTTTTCAAAAGACCTTTGGAATCGCTCCCGTAGAAATTCTCCCACTCAAACGCACCGCTTCTGGTCGTCAATATTTTCGAATAAGAGAGAATGACAATAGCTACATTGCTACTCATGGTGCAGATGCTAAAGAAAACGAGGCATTTATTTCTTTTAGCAAACACTTCAAAGAAAAGGGCTTATCCGTTCCGGAAATATTCGCTGAAGATTTGGAACAAAACATTTACATTCAAGAGGATTTGGGAAACCAAACGCTCTATGATTTGCTACCCAAAAATGGAGAAGATATAGATGATTCTCTGAAGAGCTTATATCGAAAAACGCTTAGCCAATTAGCTCAGTTGCAAATAGAAGGAGGGAGAGGATTGGATTATACCAAATGTACCCCGCACAGTGATTTTGATCAGCAATCGATGCAATGGGATTTGAATTACTTCAAATACTTTTTTCTAAAACTAACTGGATTCACTTTTGATGAGGCAGCTTTAGAAAAAGATTTCCAAAACTTAATTCATTACTTACTAAAAGCAGATTGCCAACATTTTATGTTCCGTGATTTTCAGTCTAGGAATATAATGGTACAAGAGGGAGAACCTTGGTTTATTGATTACCAAGGCGGACGACGAGGAGCGATGCAGTACGATGTAGCTTCATTGTTGTATCAGCCAGCGGCAAACTTATCTGAAGCAACAATAGCAGATTTGCTAGAGCATTATTTAACGGAAGTAGAAAAGTTGAAATCGATAGATCGAAACGCCTTTTTGGATTTGTTTTATGGTTATGTCCTAATTCGCCGCATTCAGGCATTGGGCACCTATGGTCTCCGTGGAATTCACGAACGCTATACTCACTTTCTGAAAAGTATACCGATTGCTTTAAAGCAAATTACCAACCTGTTTGAAACCGGAAAAATAAAAATCGACCTTCCTGAGTTGGAACGTGTACTCACCGCTGTGAATCAGTCTGGACAATTTAACGAAAGTGGAAAGAGAAAGAATAAGCTTACCGTTACGGTCAGTAGTTTCTCTTACAAAAGAGCCATTCCAACGGATCCTTCCGGAAATGGTGGTGGTTTTGTCTTTGACTGTCGTTTTCTAAATAACCCAGGTCGTTATCAACCGTATAAAAAACAAACAGGCAGAGATCAACCAGTCATAGAGTTTCTGCAAGCCCATAGCGATATAGAAGATTTTCTTTCGAATGCTTACTTCCTGGTAGATGAGGCAGTGGAGAATTATATCGAAAGAGATTTTGATCACTTAATGGTGAGTTTCGGTTGTACAGGTGGGCAACACCGCTCCGTGTATTCAGCAGATAATATGGCGAAGCATTTAGAGGAAAAATATGGAGTGAAAGTAGTGTTACAACATATTGAACAGGAGTTGAAGAATTGGGTGAATTAGTTCTTCGATTTGTTCGTACCTCGCTCGAAATACAAATGTACCAGCTTCTCCTGATCTTTCGACTCGCTGCGCTCGCTCAAGATGACAGGAGAGACGCATCTTCATCTCAAAACCTCCATCAAACCATCAAAACTCTCTGCTTTCTTATAATTCCGATCATTATAACTTGTTGCACTGAACTTTAACTGGTGTGGCTTATCATTTCTAAAAAGTAATTCTATTGTTACATTCCCAAAACGCTGATCCATTTGAACGCCATCTTCTATAAAAACAATAGGCGGCTTAAGGTAATGCCGATCCAATCGTTCTACCCAATTAGGGCGATTGTAAGTACGACTACTGGAATTGGAACTTCTGTAGCTGACATCGCGAAGCTTCTCTTTAAGTAAATCAAAAAGGTGAGTAATATCTCGTAATGGATAATTGAGTTTGTAAAAGTGAATAGCAAAACCATAGGTCGCGCGGACGTTTACAAAATCAATGCTCTCGGCTACTTCTCCAGGTTCTACGAGATAAGTAGCATATTCATTGTGTATCCAATCGAAGAGGCGTTTTTGAGAAAGACCGGATTTCCATTTTTCATAGTCTGCTAATTCTTCTTCTGTCCGCTTAATTGGTCCTTTAAGAACGGGTTGGCTGGGACTGCTTTTTTCAACAGATTGGAAAAGTTGCTTTATTTGATCCCAGAGTGAAGGCATGGTGTGCTTAGTTTGTTATGAATGTTTTTTTGAGGAGGGTAGATGATGGTAGATAAGGGTTCCTTTTTTTTGCGCGTAATAAGGGAATTCTTATCAACCCTTATCTGCCCTCATCAACCCTCTTTCACAATTTTCACCCAGTTTTCCAACAATGCAATTCCGTGTTCAGTTAAAATGGATTCCGGATGAAACTGAAGACCAAAGATAGGTAATTCCTGATGAGCTAGTGCCATTATTTCACCTTCCTCCGTTTCTGCGATAACTTCCAGTGGTGTTTCGTTTAAGTTTTCTAATCCAAGAGAGTGGTAGCGCATCACAGTATATTGCTTAGGTATGAATTCGAAAAGAGGGTGTTCCGTATGTGCAATGTCGGAAGTCTTTCCATGCATTGGAACACGAGTTCTGGAGAGGGTAGCTCCGAAATATTCTCCGATACCTTGATGACCAAGACAAATGCCCAGTATTGGTTTTTTGTTATGAAAAAAGTCGATGAGAGATAGAAGATGGCCCGCATCAGCAGGACGCTTAGGGCCGGGAGAAAGAACAAGGCCGTCAAATTCTAAAAGACAGAATGCTTCAAGGCTTAACTCATCATTACGAATGACTCGGCAGTCGGTATCGAGCTGACAGAAATAGTCAAAAAGGTTGTACGTGAAAGAGTCGTAATTGTCAACTATCAGAATCCTTGGTTTCCTCATTTTCCGGTATGTCGAATACTTTGTTATCTTCTGTTTTTTCTAAACTCATATCCTGGAGTCGATCCATCATATCTACAGACTGATCCCAGAACTCTTGAAAGACTGGCTTTATTTGATTAACTACTACCATTGACTTCCCAGGTATTTCTTTCAAAATAGGATAGGTCTTGGACTCTGCTTTTACTTCGTCATTTACAATATGTGCCTGCTCTCCAAACCAAACCAGAGTGCTATAAACGACCAGCATAAATACGGCAGTAACCACTCCTCCAATAAATTTGTTGATTACATTTATATTGGCTGTTTTCAAAGCGCCTTCCAAACCTCTGGCGAACAAGCGGATAGCAAACATGGCAATTGCAAAGGAAATGGCGGCTCCTGCCAAAAACATCAATGGATTCGTACTTTTAAAAGAGACCTCCAAAAGCTTGGTCATCCCCGGCGCAAACTTAAATGCAGCCAGACAGCCAAATAATAAACCAATCAAACCGAAAACGGTTTTGATGATTCCTCGCGCAAATCCCAGATAAAATCCACTGAGTAGCGCTAACGCAAACATAATATCTATTGCCATAACAGTTTCAAAATTATGCTTTTAATTCTAAAAAAACCGTGGACTTAGACGATTATGTTATTTTTGACGATGAAGAGAAGGGCAGATAAGGTGGTTTAGGCAGATTTAATGTGAAATTGTACAAAATAGAGGAAAGCTTTTTCTACTAACTCCAACTTATTGGCCCAATAAAAAATATCTATGCCCGAACTATCTATTATCGACCAAATATGGAATACTGCCGTCGCTATCTCTCCATTAGAGTGGGTCGCCACGATACTCAGTATATTATATGTTATACTCGCAGCCAAAGGGAACCCTTGGTGTTGGCCTCTAGGGTTGGCCAGCGTAATAATTACTTTTATGGTCTATATTCGCCCTGATGTGAGGCTTTATTCTGAAGCAACATTACAGGTCTATTATATGGGAATGTCTGTATATGGATGGATGGTTTGGACGAAGAAGAAAGGCGGAACTGATAATGACAATACAGAAAATTTGACATTGATTCAATATTGGACCGTCAAACAGCATTTAATGGCCTTTGGTGCCGGAATCGTTTTGTTGTTATTGCTAGGTGGTTTTTGGTCATGGATGGGTGGTGCACTTCCTTATCTTGACGCTTTTACCACTTCTTTCAGCTTAATAGCTACTTATATGGTTACCCAAAAAATCATAGAAAACTGGATTTACTGGATTGTGATTGACCTTGTCAGTGTATTTATGAATTGGGATAGAGGACTATACCTTTTTGCGGTGCTGTTTTTTGTTTATTGCGTTGTTGCGATCTTTGGTTATTTGGAGTGGCGGAAACAATTGAAACTTGAAAATGGGTAATTCAAAATTCTTGGGTATACCAGCTTACAAGAGGTAACCACCACAGCTTGTCCTGAGTCAGTCCTACTCAAAGGGGTAGTACTCCTTTCATCCTTAGTGAACGCAGGGAATAGAAGGATGAAAGGAGGGTTTCGTTTTCAATTTTGAGTGATGATAGGCGTCGAAAAATTTTACTCTTTGATAATAGTAGTACTTCTCAAGGCTTTTACACGCTTATGTAATTGCTGTTTATTACCTCAGCTCTTCAATATACTTCGTAACCGCCACTATCTCATGATCCTTTAAGAGGCCTTTGAATGGTGTCATCAAACCACGGCCATGGTAGACCTGAGCGACTCGCTCTTCAAGAGGCAGGATAGATGCAGTCAAATCGGTAGCTCCATTCACATTTAAATCTCCAGTAGTTCCGTGACAAATGGCGCAGTAGTTTTTGAATACTTGTTTGGCATTCACCCCGGCAATGGCTTCATTCGTTGCAGCGGCAATAATGGCCTTTGCTTTCTCCAATTCCTTAGGAGAAGAAGGTTTCCGATTGGCATTTGCGGCTTTCTTTTCCGCTTTTACAGTAGGATTGACATCTTCAAGATTGGGACGATCTACTTTTTTGTCCGATTTACTATTGTCAGCGTTATCTGAACAAGCGGAAAAACATAATAATAGTGCGAAAAAGAAAGAAGGAATATATTTCATGATAGTAACTTATTAGTTTTGTGTTAAATATGAGAGGGCAAAGATAAGAACCGCTGCTTTAAAAATTAGGATCTAGTGATAAATTCAATAGTAGTTTTTTCGTTGTCCCCTAATTTACAATTCCTTTCTTAATAAGGTAGGAATATTAAAATTGTAAGATGGCTTCTAATTCTAAAACAGAATTTTCCTTAGATAGGTTGTATATTGCTCCTCGAAAAATGCCAGTTATGAAAAAATATTTTACCTTACTTTTTTATTGTTTACTTTCTACTCAATTCTTGTCTGCACAACAAACCATCGGTCTGTTTCAAAACGATCCAGAAAGCTTTGATGGATATACCTTGTTTGCGGGAAATGCCTATACGTCAACTTATTTGATTGATAATTGTGGACGTTTGGTGAATGAATGGCCCGGTATGTATCGTCCAGGAAGTGTGAACTACTTGTTAGAGGATGGGCACTTGTATCGTGCCGTTCGTAACCCGGGAGGGGCTTTTTTCGGTGGCGGAATTGGTGGGCAAATAGAAAAATTAGATTGGGAAGGAAATTTGGTCTGGTCCTATAACTATGGATCAGATGATTATCACCAACACCATGATATAGAAGTATTGCCAAATGGAAATATACTCATTCTAGCCTGGGAATTAAAAACAAACCAAGAAGCCATCAGCGCAGGGCGTGATCCCGATTTATTGGAAGGTAATATTTGGCCAGAGCATATAGTGGAAGTCCAGCCAATGGGGCTTACAGGAGGGAACATCGTTTGGGAATGGCACTTGTGGGACCACTTGGTTCAAGATTTTAATCCTCAACAAAACAATTACGGAGCAATTGAAATGCATCCAGAGTTGTTGGATATTAATTTTAAAGGCTTTAGTAGCTCTTTTATTGCAGCTGATTGGATACATGCCAATGCCATTGATTATAATCCGATTCGAGATGAAATTATTTTAAGTTCAAGACATCTCAGCGAATTTTGGGTGATAGATCACAGTACTACTACCGCAGAAGCGGCCAGTCATAGTGGTGGAAATTCTGGAAAAGGAGGGGATATTCTTTATCGCTGGGGCAATCCAATCTCCTACCAAAGAGGAGGCACTGGAGATAAAAAACTATTTGGTCAACATGATGTACACTGGATTCCTGAAGGTCTGCCAGAGGCAGGGAAAATAATGATTTTTAACAATGGTCTGAATCGGCCACTGGGAAATAGTGCTTCTGTTGATGTGATCGATCCTCCCTTAGATGCCAATGGAAACTATATATTAATAGATGAGGAACCTTTTGGTCCTGAAAACCTAGATTGGACGTATTATCCTGGCAGCTCCGATTTTTATTCCTCTACCGTTTCCGGAGCACAAAGAATGCCCAATGGAAACACCTTGATTTGTGAAGGTAATAAAGGACACTTTTTTGAGATCATGAACGATGGAACAAAAGTTTGGGAATACATCAATCCGGTAGGAAGTGGTGGTCCCGCTCCTCAGGAAGAGCTTCCTGCTAGTAACGGCGTTTTTAGAGCATACCGTTATCCTGCAAACTTTCCAGCATTCTTAGGTAAGGACCTTACACCTGGAGAAGTATTAGAACTAAATCCGACCCCGACTGTTTGCGATACCCTCACAGCTACCTATGATTTAAGTGAAGTAGAATGGTCGTTTTTTCCTAATCCGGTGGATGAAATTTTGCATATTCGAACAACTCAAAATGAAATTGGAACATTAAAACTGGTAGATGTTTTGGGAAGGACGTTATGGACTGAAGATATCTTAGGAGATACACACAGTATCTCAACAGAACATTTGCAAGAAGGAGTTTACTTCCTGATTTCTTCAGAAAATGAAACCCGAAAGGTTATTTGCAAACACTAAATGGTGAGATTATATTTTTACCTTTTGGTGGTTCTAATTGCGTTGCCATCTTATCGGTGGGTGTAAATCACAGTGGGGGACTTTCAAAAGAACCTGGTCAGTTTTGATGGCTTCACCTTAGTTTGCTCCAATTTTTAACTTCTACGGATCTAGTTGACAACTGTGGTCGTTTAATTAATAATGGCTAGTTAAGGTGAAAGGGTTTGTAGGAGTT
>CAZDTI010000050.1:0-21020 GCA_964508085.1 uncultured Saprospiraceae bacterium
TACGAGCAAGCGCCGTGAGTCGAACTCCTGTCATTCCGAGCGAGCGCCGTGAGTCGAACTCCTGCCATTCCGAGCGAGCGCCGTGAGTCAAACTCCTGTCATTCCGAGCGAGCGCAGCGAGTCGAGGAACAGGAGGGAGTTGTACCCCTTTGTATTTCGAGCGACACAGGAGTCGAGAAATCTTGCTCCATCTTCAAACGATACTTTTCTAAAGGAGATAAATTTCTCCGCACATTTACGCTTCGCATGAACCTGTCCATTCGCGATAGTTGGATTGGTTTGGTTAAAATATCCGTACAAAAAAGGAAAGCTGTCGATCCTTCGATTCGCTGCGCTCATTTGGGATGACAGCGCTAAACTCTTATCCCAGTCATCCATTATCCCATTATCGAACATTTACTTCCTTCATTCTCACATAAACCCCAAACTCCCTAAAAAAAGCAAACCATAGTTTCCACTTACTATTCCCTAAGCTCGACAGAATTATAGTAAAGTATGTTGCATTATTTCCAAGATATATTCGGCAAGCTCTTCAAAAAGACAACTCAAACACATGTATTAAAAAAATAATTCCATTCTCGGAAACTTTTTTGGAGCAATGCTTGTAATTAAGGAAGATGTACGTCTTTAATGGTTTTTGACAAAAAAGTCAAGTTTTTTACCAATAAATAGCAACTTTTTTTAATTTAAAGCGTATTATTATATATAAATTAGTGTTTACTTCTTTTGAGTAAAACCAAATGACCGAATTCGCTGAGGCCAACCTTTCATAGGGGAATCTTTACCCAGCTCCGTCATATCAACAGAAGTCTGTTTCCCTCAGACACAACTACACAACAACTTTTAAATTATAAGGTCGGAACATGCGTCAATTAAAAATTACTAACAAAATTACTGCAAGGGAGAGTCTCGCCCTTGATAAATATCTCAACGATATTGGTAAAATCCCTATGCTTACTGGGGACGATGAGGCAAGACTTGCTCGCAGAATCAGAGAAGGCGATCAGGAGGCTTTGGATATAATGACCAGATCAAACTTACGTTTCGTGGTTTCTGTTGCAAAGCAATACCAGAACCAAGGATTGTCCCTAAGTGACTTGATCAACGAAGGAAACGTGGGCTTGATGAAGGCAGCAAAGCGTTTTGATGAGACTAAAGGTTTCAAATTTATCTCTTATGCGGTTTGGTGGATCAGACAATCCATCCTTCAATCTATCGTAGAATATTCTAGAATCGTAAGATTACCACTAAATAAAGTCGGTTCCTACAACAAAGTCAACGAAGCTTTTCTAAACTTCGTACAAGAATTTGAGCGGGAACCAACACATGAAGAATTGGCTGAAATCCTAGACATGCGTCCAAAAGAAATTGGAAACATGCTCAAAGGAAATGGCCGACACCTTTCTTTCGATGCACCTATCAGCGGAGAAGATGGAGACTCTACTATGCTAGATGTTGTTTCTTCCGGCGAATCAGAAAGCCCGGACAATAGCTTGATGGATCAGTCACTTAAGGATGAGGTTCAACAAGGTTTGTCCATCCTTTCTCCAAGAGAAGTTGAAGTACTTTCTTCTTACTACGGATTGAACGGATATAAATCTTTAACCCTTGAAGAAATCGGAGAACTATACGGGCTAACCCGTGAAAGAGTTCGACAAATCAAGGAAAGAGCCATCCGAAGATTACGTAAATCCTATAACCGAAATAACCTGAAATCGTATTTAGGTTAACTAATAACTAGATAAAGAGATACTAAAAATCACCTTTCAGTTTTTGAAAGGTGATTTTTTTTTATATTCGGGGTGGATTTGCTAGATGTTCATCCAAGGATTTACTATACTTTCTGGTACATTAGGGAAAAGTTTAGTAAACCTTAACTGCTATAGAGAAACCTTCGACAAGAAAAACGAAATCATGAAAAAACAATACAACTACATTTTTAGCCTATTTACAATCATCCTATTATTAGCCTCCTGTGTTCCTAAAAAGAAATACGCTGAACTAGAGGAAAGCAACAAGCGGTGGCAAAAACAAGTCAGCGGACTAAAAGAGCGCGGCAAAGAATACACTTACACAGAAGCAGATATGAGTGTCCTCAAACAGGATGTTGCCAAAGCACAGTCTGAAAGCGAAATGATGCGGACGCAATACGATTCCCAGGTACGTTATGTCCAAGATATCGAAAGACGCTATAATGAATTGTTGGAAGAGAATAAACTTTTAGTCAATGCTTCTTCTTCAGAAACCCAGCAGCTCAGTGAAAACCTTGCAAGAACTCGAATGGAACGTGATGACAAAACCCGTGAGTTGGATCGCTTGCAACAAGCAATGGGTAAACTTCGGGCGCAATTGGATGCCTGTGAAAATTCACCTGCCGAAAATTGCGACGAGTATCGACGACAAGTCAATGAATTGAATACATTATTAAACAATAAAGATGCTGCTTTACTCGCTTTAAAAACAAAGGTGAATAAGGCGCTACTTGGTTTTTCTAATTCTGACCTAACTGTCACCGAAGCGAATGGAAAGGTATATGTTTCACTAAGCCAAGATTTGCTTTTTGCTAGTGGTTCCGACAAAATAGATTGGAAAGGTAGAAGCGCCATTCGTAAATTAGGAGAAGTTTTAAAGGCCAACCCTGATATCAACATCCTTGTAGAAGGACATACAGATTCTGATGGAAGCGCAGCGAAAAACTGGGATCTTAGTGTAAGGAGAGCAACTGCCGTAGTGAAAGAATTGACCGGCCCCGGAGGTGTGGCCCCTAAAAAGGTGACAGCAGCAGGAAGAGCATTCTACGTTCCTGTAGCATCGAATGCAACTACAGAGGGAAAGGCTAAAAACAGAAGAACGGATATTATCTTGACTCCGAATTTGGACGATTTGTACAATTTGATTAATCAGTAATTTTTGAAAAGGTGCTTTGTACTTGAAATATGAAAAAGTATTTCTTTGTTTTTCTTCCTGTTCTTTTCCTTAGTGGTTTTGCTGCGGCACAACAATACCCTTTGCGGTGCGGGAATGAATTGTTGGAAGTGGAAGAGGGTTATAAAAATAGGCTGCTAGAGCGAAAGAATAAAATCCAAAATTGGTTAAAGCAAAATTCACAAAACGCCAATACCCGTGACGAATTTATCATCCCTGTTGTCGTTCATGTCCTTTATGCCAATGAAGAAGAAAGGCTTTCCCGCCAGCAAATTCTTTCTCAGATAGCAGTGCTTAATGAGGATTTCAATGCTCAGAATATGGACACGGACCTGATTCCCGGAGAATGGCGTAACCGCAAAGCGGATGTAGGGTTTACCTTTTGTCTTGCGGGTAAGGATATGTTTGGAGAAGACCATAGTGGAATTATATATCAACCAACAGAGGTAGATTGTATCGCCAATACTTTTGATGTTAAGAGCTTTAATAACAGAGGTAAATTGTATTATAGTGAGGAAGGAGGTTCTGATGCATGGGACACCGATCGTTATTTGAATGTTTGGGTCGGTAATACCTGTGGAAAATATTTAGGGCAAACGGCTATTCGTAACAATAATTTTCCGGGAGAGGATGGAGTGATCATAGATTACCAATATTTTGGCAGTGGATGCACTAAGTATCCATTCAATCTTGGCCGAACAGCAACACATGAAGTCGGTCATTACTTTGGTTTGAACCACATCTTTTCCGGCTCCGATTGTGAGGGTGATGACGGTATTTCAGATACACCACTTCAAGGAAATTCATATTCTGGTTGTCCTACTTACCCGGCTGCAGCCTCCTGTGGGAGTAGAGATATGTTCATGAACTTTATGGATTATGTTGATGACGGTTGTATGCGCTTATTCACCAATGAACAAAAAGCATGGATGGTAACCACCTTGACTATGGAGCGTCAAGGGTTACTGAACTACGAAGATTGTAAAACTGAAGAAACATTACCCGATAATGAAATCATTGTCTTCCCAAATCCAGTGCAACATTGCATTTACGTAAGTCTTGATAAAGGAATTACATCAGCAGTGGACATCAGATTGTTTGATGCCAGTGGCAGGTTAGTATTCGAAGATAAAAGTAATGGGAATTTTATTAGACCCATTCAAGTGGGGGCATTACCAGTTGGTCTTTATTTATTGCGGCTAGAATTTGATGGGGGAGAAGAAACGAAAAAGGTAATGGTCGTGCATTGAATGCTTAGCGTAAATTACATTCTGTGCATGATAACATCTAAATGTTAAGAGAGGAGACACTAAAAAAAACAACTATGAAAAAACTATTTAAACTCTTCAAAATGGGATTCGTTTTCCTCCTGCTTGTCGGTCTAGTAATTGCTATTGCTGATTTTTCTGTCAAACGTACTGCAGCAGAAAATATTTATTCCACTACTACAGATATTCCACACAATAAAGTAGGCTTATTGTTAGGAACCGGCAAGTTTCTAAAAAGTGGCTGGCTTAATTTGTATTATCAATACCGAGTAGATGCAGCAGTTGAATTGTTCGAATCCGGTAAAATTGATGCCATCCTAGTTAGCGGAGATAACAGTCGGGAGGATTATGATGAACCTACCATGTTTAAAGAAGACCTCGTTAAAAGAGGAATTCCTGCCGAGAAAATCCACTTGGACTATGCTGGTTTCAGAACGTTAGATTCCGTTGTCCGGAGTAAAGCCATCTTTGGACAAGAATCCGTTACCATTATTTCTCAACCATTTCATAATGAACGAGCGATATTTATTGCCAATGCTAAGGGGATAAAAGCCGTTGGTTATAATGCAAAAGATGTAACTGGACGCTATGGATTGAAGGTGCAGTTGAGGGAGCGTTTGGCGAGAGTGAAAGTATTATTGGATTTACTATTAGGAAAGCAGCCTAAGTTTTTAGGAAAAGAGGTGAAGATTTAATCCGTAATATAAACCACTTCATGAGCTTCATTATAAATGGGAATTTCTAACCGATTTATCATTTTTCCAATTGTGACCTCAGGAACCTTCTCTATTCTGTTTTTGTTTTGCCTTAACAATGTTTTATAAGGGACTTCCAAATAAATTATTTTTACTTTAGCTCCATAATCCATAAAAAGACTCGTCCATTTTCTTCTGATGTCACGAGTTAAATTTGTAGCATTGAAAACGAAGGTTGTCTTTTTTCTCAGAAAAACTTTTGCTTGTTCTTTTGCCATTTGTATGACTTTTCCGTTTTTCTTTTTGTCTGTAGGACTAATGTTGTGATTTCGACGGATGCTGTCTAAGGAAAGGCTAGGGAGGTGGCTCAAGTTTTTCTGGATGTAAGTATCTTTACCGCTTCCCGGTAGAGCAGACATCATAATTACTTCAAATTTTAAATCTTCAAATGGCTCGTAGTCTGGTGATATTTCTTTCTTGTTTAGAAAAAGATAGCGACCATAGTTTGATTTAAATTTGCTTGGATTTTGATAGCAGTTATGATCTACACAGAGTTCTTTGAATAAAGCGATGTTATACAACATTTCTTCTTTATCCTTAGAAATTCTACCAAGGATATCTGCTGTTGCAAAAATAGCAAGATGAGCATTGTTTACCACGAGGCTGGCTTCAATCACTGCTTTTCTAGGGTCTTCCTTTTCCATCGCCCAAATCGGGAGGCCGTGATACCTTACCAGTTTGGCAATTTTCTCTCTAACTGAAAAAGGCGTATTCAATTCTTTATATAAAATAGTCCGAGTGCTATACTCTCCTTTAAGAGCATGCCTTGGAGAAGTAATTCGTTCTACTCCATCTATTATCTCTGTTTGAGTAGTAGATCGTTTTTCAATATCATGGAACAGTGCGGTGGCGAATAGAATTTGTTTGTCCTGATTATTGAGTTTTTGAAATTCAGGTAAGTTCAACAATGATTCTACGACCATTTTAGTATGAATTTGTACGTTACCCTCCGCATGCCAAATGGGATCTTGAGGGACTAGTTCCATCTCAGAAAACCAACTGAATCGGTTTTCTATTTCTTCCCAATTAATGGGTTTTCCAAAAGGATATGTGGGGAATGTCCATTCCATGATTACTGTTGTCTTACTTATTACGTCTAAAGTTATAGTTGTGCCAATTGTATTTCTGATAATTACAAAGTTTCGCCGGTCTCCAATTTTTAGTCCAGTGAACATCAGTCTTTACATGCGCTTCTCGAACGAGTTTGAAAAGATTATTGAATTCATTAGGAGCAACAGTTAGATTTCCTTCATTCGTTTGAAACCCATTTTTGTTTCTGATGACAAAACCTTCAGCACATTCTTCCTTGGTTTTGGGATCTTGTCCCCCCAGAAGCCCAGCTGAGTTTACATATGCTGTCCATGGCATTTTCAGATTTATTTCCAACCATTTTTCTAAACATTCGTTTTCATCTAAGTTCTTTTTTTGCTCAAAGAAATCTTGAAGTGTTATCGATATAGGCAGTTCTGGTACTGTAGGAAAATCAAGCATGGCGGCATACCATTTTACCTCTTCCCAAGAAAGCCAATAATCTCCTTCTCTTATTGCAAAGACATAAAAAAAGGATTCCAGTTTACTGTACTCGATGGAATGAATGCCGTACATGTTTTCTCCAAAAACTTCCAGGTCACCTAGCTCATTTTTTAGGATTTTCCATCTTTCTAAGAGTGGTTTGTCCCAGGGGTGCGTAGTGGGTGCAGTATGAGATCGCGCAAATAGCCCAAACTTGTTGAAACAATTATTCTGGCCGTCTAACTTTTCTGTCAGGACTAAACCTTCCATCTTAGCAAAAGCAGTTACATAACCTTTTGGCATAAATCGATCATCAGAAGTAGTTCCAAGGCTAATCTGGGCATGCAAACTTCGGCAATATTTCCTGGACGGGTTCATGATTTTTCGAATCTATTTGATTACAGACCTTTAACCTGCCTTTTCATTTTTTCGTTCCTTGGGAAGTGAAAAAGAATTAATTAAACAGTGGGTGATGTAAAAGGAGAGCAATATGTAGGGGTGGCATCGTTTTTGAAAATCAAGACCTGTTATCAACCCCAATCTTAAAATAGTATATAAATTAGACTGCGCGTATTTTTAATCAATTCTAATATCATTAAGAGGTGTTAGTCTTTTTATAATGAAAATATCAATCTGGATATTTTGCATCTAAATTTCAACGTACCATAAGCCCAAACATTTAAGGATACTGCTCAAGAATTTCTTGATTAATAAGAATAAGTATCCAAAAATAAACTCTTTTAACTTGATTAAAAGAGTTATTGATTTATACGAATAATAATATATCCTTTTCATTTTCTAAAACGAAACACTAAGGATCGGGCTAAATTAGTTACGGAGTTATGAATAATACAAATTCAGTTGGGGTAGAGGAAAAAACAGAGAATGGTGCAAATGCACTATTGCAGAGTGTAGAAAGAAAGTATCGGCGGTTGTATCAGAATATGTCTGATGCGGTGTTATTATATAACTATGAAGAAGAGAGGATACTGGATTGTAACCCCTCAGCTCTTGCGTTGTTGGGGTTTACAAAAGAAGAGCTGATGCTTTTGAACAGATTTGATTTGCTGGCTGCAACCAGTCGTTTTCATCCAGAAGTTGATATACATAATTCAATGGCTGTAAAGCATAGAGAACTGGTTTATGCTGGAGGAACGATATCTTCTTTGGCAGAGGTGTTCAACAAGGAAAAGCAACTCTTTCCGGCTAAAATAAATGTTGTTTCTCTTGAAAAAGAATCATATCTCGCTTTCGTAATTGTACAAGATATTACGAAGGATTATGAGAAAAGTATGTCCTTAAAGGAGAAGGAAAGAAGAACTCAGATTATATTAGATAATAGCCATGAAGGGATTATTTATTTCTGTATGAATGAGAAAGTTCCTATTGACTGTAATCAAAAAGCTAGGGAGATTTTTGGAGTTTCAAATAGAGAAACACTTTTGGAGTCTGCATCCGAATATTTTTATGTAACGGGGATGCAAAATAAATTATCAGCTAAAGAATATTTTTCCAGAGTCATTAAGGAAGCCAAAAAGAAACCTTATACCTACGTTTATCAGGTAAAAGATGATAAGGGAGGTAAGATCATGATCAAAGGTCGTGCAGTCTATGATGATACCAGAAAAGAGGCACCTAAAGTAATCTTTTTTATTCGGGATATTACAGAAAAATATTTAGCAAATGAAGAGATGAATCGCTTGTTTGATCAGCAAAGACAAATCATTGATGCGATTCCAGCCCCGTTTATGTTTAGAGACTTAGATGGAAATATTTTAGCTTGTAACAAAGCACTTGCAGAGAGCAGAGGTTTGGAAGATCCCAAAGAATTTATAGGGCTTAATCTGAGAGATATATTGAATAGCGAGGTAGCAGAAACAGTGCTGAAAGATGATGAGAGAATAGCAACTTCAGATGCGCAAGTGGTGCATCGCAGAACCTTTTCTTATATTACTAATAAAGGAGAAAAACGATGGCAACGTAATGATAAGACTCCTTTCTTAGGTGCGGAAGGTAATGTAACCGGAATTTTATCTTATTTAGTAGATGTCACAGAAATTATGGACCAAAATGAAAGGCTAAAATCTTACATTGAGTCTAATAGACAACTTAATAATTTTGCCTCTATTGCATCTCATGATTTGCAAGCCCCTCTACGGACCATTCAGAGTTTTACGCAGTTGCTCCAGCGAAAACTAGGCGGAAGGCTCAGCTCCGAAGAGAAGGAATATATGCAGTTCATCTCCTCAGCTACAGACAATATGCGCAATCTTATAAGAGACCTTCGGACTTACTCTCAAGTAGACGCAGGGAGTTTGAATACCCAAGATTTTTCTTTGGATAAAATGGTCAAAGAAATTTTGTCTGAGATTCGCGCAGTGATTAATCATACTAATGCTTCCATTAAGCTAACAACAGAATTACCAATTGTACAAGGTGATAGAATTAAACTTAAACAATTGATTCAAAACCTTTTAACAAATGCGTTGAAGTATATTGCTAAAGGAACAGTACCTGAGGTTATAATTCATTTTGAAGATCGCCCCAAATACTGGTACATTGAAATAACCGATAATGGGATTGGTATAGAGGAGGAGTATCAAGAACTAATTTTTGAACTCTTTCAACGACTACATACTAACACCGAAGAATACCAAGGAACCGGAATTGGTTTATCTCTTTGTAAAAAGGTAGTGGAGCAGCACCAAGGAGAAATTGGTGTCCGATCAGAAGAAGGGAAAGGGAGTACATTTTACTTTACTTTTGCGAAGCATATTGAGACCGTGCAAGACTTGATAAACTAAAGCGTTTATATAGTCATTAATTAATATAGCTTAAGCAAGCTGAAGCCACAGTGTAATTTTTTTTGTTGCTATAAGACAAAACTGGCAAAAAAATTGTTGTTTCTCACTCTTAGAATCCCTTCCTCCCATTTATTGCCTTCAGCATATCATTTAACTCCTCTGTTTTTATCTTCCCTGATTTATTACCTCCTCTTTTTGTGTTTGAAATGTAATTAGGCTGTTATAACCAACTAGAAACCATGAAGAATTACCTAAAAGGCTTAGCGCAATTAATTGTGCTATTTCTACTTTCCTGCTGTCCAGCAAAGGCCCAGACCTATGATGGCCCTATTTCTTTCTTTTCACAAAATGCTATCGATAATTTTCGTGCTAATTTCGGAGATATAAAAAGAATAACTGGTAATGTCAGAATTAAGGATGTCAGTTCTAGTAGTCCTATTACAAATCTTGATAGTTTGTATGGTTTGGAATTTATAGGGGGAACTTTAGACTTACGTTTTAATGATGATCTTAGTTCTCTAAAAGGTTTGAGAAGTCTGGACTCGGTTGGCACCAGTGTTTTTATTTCAAGAAACCCTTCATTGCATAATGTAGATGGATTTGAGGAATTAAGATACGTTGGAAACAATCTTGAAATGGCTTACAACGATTCAATAGCTAATCTCGACGGCTTTTCCTCTCTTAATCGGATAGAAGGACAGGTACTTATTGGTCGGATGGATAAACTTCAAAATATTAATGGACTTAATCAACTTGAATATATTGGGGATCAATTTAATTTAACTTTTTTACCATCTATGGCAAACATTAATGGATTGTCCAAACTTAGTTACATCGAAGGAGGTTTCTTAATCGGACTAGCAGACTCAATTGAAAACGTGGACGCCCTAATCAATGTAACATCAATAGGTGGATCTTTCAACACATTAATGAATGCTAACATAACTAACATTGATGGCTATGCAAATATCCAATCGGCTACAACTATGCGGATAGATCGAAATGAATCATTGACGCAGTGCTGTGGCGTTTTTTATTTAATCAATACACCAGGAGCTGTTCTTGGTGCTATTTCTATAATTGACAATAACACAGGATGCGAAACACAAGCTGATATTATTGCTTGTGATGGGGATGGAGACGGTGTGCAGGAGTCATTGGATTGTGACGACACTGATCCTACTATTTTCCCCGGCGCTTCTGAATTATGCGATGGCATAGATAATAATTGTTCTGGAACTATAGATGAAGATGTACTTTGTTATTGTGAGAGCATAGGATTAAATACACAATACGAATGGATTGAAAGCATCACTTTAGAGGGCATTGATAATTTATCAGAAAACGATAATGGTTATGGCGATTACACCGATCAGGTAGCGGAACTAGCGACTGGAGAAACCTATCCAATTACACTAAAGCCTGGTTTCTCGGATGCTTCTTATTGGGAGTATTGGAGCGTTTGGATTGATTTTAATCAAGATGGCGAATTTGACGATGAAACAGAGCGGGCTTATAATGCCGTATTCTATGACGAAATTAATGGAAGCATTCAAATACCTGCTTCCGCTGAGTTAGGGGAAACCCAGATGCGAATCGGGATGTCTTATAGTGGATTTGCCTCTAGTTGTGATAGTATTGCAGAAGGAGAAGTAGAAGATTATAAAGTGACAATCAGCTTTTGTGATAATGTAGTAGATGGAGGTCTGATAGGAGACGACGAATTACTTTGTGCAGGAAATATAACGCCTACAGCTATTTCAAATATTGACTCTGCATTGGGAGGAAGTGGAGAAATAGAGTACATGTGGTTGCAGAATACCTCTACAGATAATCCACCTACAGTTAACAATGATAATGGCTGGACGGTAATAGAAGGAGCTACTGGTTTAAGTTATGATCCCGGAGAGCTGACAGAGACTACTTGGTTTTTAAGATGTTCTCGAAGGGTAGGTTGTAATACTTATGTTGGAGAATCTAATGTTGTTGAAAAGCGTGTGCAAGAAAGTTGTGATCCTTATTGTGAGTCTTCTTCAGGATCCACCAATTATGAATGGATCAAAAAAGTGAGAATGGGAAACATTAATAATAATTCTGGGGATGATGGAGGTTATGGAGATTACAGATCAATGAGTACCACGGTTTCTCCAGGAGAAAATCATCGTATTCGATTGAAACCTGGTTTTGCCTATGGCGCCTACTTTGAATTCTGGACAGTCTATATTGATTGGAATCAAGATGGAGACTTTGAAGATGAAAACGAATTGGCCGCTCATGCCATACACTATGGACGAGTTACTCGTTATATCGACGTGCCAGAAGATGCCGTGTTAGGAACCACTAGAATGCGTGTGTCAATGAAATATGGTTTCTACGCTTCGCCTTGCGAGAATTTCGGAGAAGGGGAGGTGGAAGATTACAGCATCGAAGTCGTTTCCAGCTCAGCTGGTTTGATGACAAATGATGAAAATGGAAATGATGGGGCTATTGGTGACCAACGAGATGGGGAAGAGGATGAATTAAAAATTGACGCGAATGCACTTTCATTATATCCAAATCCAACAACCAACGATTTGTATATGCGCCTTGCAAATTTTGTTACCGGAACAGCGAATGTTTCGATCTACAACAGTCTTGGCCAGAAGGTAGGGGAGCAACATATCTCTAGTGATCCAGGAAAACAAATCCACTTCGATGTTTCCAACTATGGAGAAGGAATGTATATCTTGACAGTGGAGATAGAAGGACAGGATCCGATATCGAAACAATTTATGGTGGTGCACTAGTAGAGAGGGTGTCCAATAAATAAAAAACGGCTGTGCGCTTAAGCGTACAGCCGTTTTTAGTATTAGGCTTTAGTTTCTAATATCCAAACCGAGTTTATAGCGGTTTGCTTATACTTGGATTTTTTAAAAGAAATATCGAAGCCCTACTCGTACTCCCAAACTCGCTCGTTCTTCTTTTACTGGACTTGCTCTATTAGTTGTAAACACTTTGTTGAATCGGAATCCAGGAGAAGCATGTATTTGAAAATTGTCATTAATAGAGTAAGCAGCATTCAGACCTATATATGGAGTGATACCGATATTGGTTTTGTACCATTTGTTTTCGTCAGTTGCCAGGTCATAAAAGTCATTATCTGGATTGAAAATATTACCTTTCCGCCTAAGAAAAACATTGGCATAAACACCTGCCTCCAAACCAAACTGCCAATTGTCATAAGCAAAGTTATAACCCAAAATAATAGGGACGTCTACTAAGTGAAAGTAATTATAGGTTTTTTTACGGTACTTATTAGTAGTGATTTCTGTTAGCGTTCCCTGAATTTCTGTGGTATCATTAGTCAGACTATTGATTCTAATTTCTACAATACCAGGGATACTGTCATTAATAGAAATTTGCTCGGTCTCGTATTCAAAAAGAGAAGCTATTCGGGTGTATTCAGCCCCTGTTCGCAAATAGAAATTTTTCTTGACTTGCAAAAGCACATTCAACCCAAGATGTATGGTTTCTAATTGTCTCTCAGATGCCATTCGGGAGGCAACGTATTGGGAATCCGGACCAGATATACCATAGCTAGTTCCACTAAACCCACCATAAAGACCAATCCCGAAACGAGTACCTTTTTTAAGCTTTTTGAACAATGAAGGCTTTCTAGAAAGATCTTTTATGTTTCCTTCTAAATCATTGATTTTTGGAGCCTTAGAGATCTTAGGTAAGTTTAAGCTTGCCAATAGATTGTTAGAAAAAAGAGAGGTAGATAAACTTTTTAGTAATAATTCATCTTGTCCTTCCTTTGTAGTAGTGTTTGTGGTCGTATAGGGAATCGTATTGGTCGATTCTAAAGCAAGGGGCGGATTCGATTCCGTAGTCGATATATTGGATTCTACAGCCAACTCAGTCGTTGATTGTTTGGCACCTAAAGACGATGACTTTGCTGCTGGTGACGATTGAGCCTCTAAAGGCACTATTGCCTCACTTTTTTGTGTAGCCGGAGCATCATTCAAAATCGAAGTTGCTGATGGAGTGGAATCCGTAATTTGTTTGTTATTTTTTGATCCAGACTTACTACTCGAAACAGTCGAACTTTGTTTTTTCGAAGCAATTTTTGTTTCTTTCGTATTCGTATTCGTATTCGCATTCGCATTCGCATTCGCATTCGCATTCGAAGCGGTTGTGGATGTCTCAGAGGTAGAAACAATGTTAACGGTTGTATTTGTTTCTGGGTCTAATACAGCTGTAGCTTCCGTTTTGTTAATAGCCGTAGCTGCTTTAGGTGTAACATCTTCCAATGTTTGTTCTGTAGTCGTTTTCGTTTTGCTAGTTGTATCTTCTTTTTGCAAAAGATAAACAGCCGTAAAGATGGCTCCAGCGATTAGAAAACCAGAGAAGAAAAACCATAAGAATTTTCGATCCTTTTTCTCTTCTTTCACTAGTGGGTATACGTTTTCCCAAAGTGATTCGACGTCGATGGGCACCTGGTGCTTCTCGAATTCGTCGCGTGCATGTTTTTCAAATTGGGTACTCATATTCTTAATCTAATTTTGTCGTTTTTTAATAAAATGTTCTTGATCATCGCCCGCGCTCGTGTCAGTTGTGAACGAGAAGTACTTTCTTCTATCCCCAGCATCGCGCTGATTTCCTTGTGGCTATAACCTTCTATGGCGTGCATGTTAAAAACAGTGGCATAGGTTTTTGGAATGCTGTTTACTATTTTTAACAATTCATTTGCGGCTAAGTGCGAAAATACAGCAGGATCCGAGGCGGCCTCTGGTGCGTTTTCAATGGTGTATAACTCTTTTTTGAAACTACTCTTATCCATGTATTTCAAAGCGGTGTTAATCACGATTCGTTTCATCCATGCCTCGAATAATCCTTGTTCTTTGTAGGTAGGCATAGACTTCAAAATTTTCACTAATGAATCCTGAAGAATGTCTTTTGCCATCGCCGGATCGCGGGTATAACGCAGACTCACCGCCATCAGATGAGGCGAGAACTGTACCACCAGTGCCTTTTGAAAGATCGGATCTTTCTTGAGGCAACCGTTGATGATTTGATGTTTAGTATACGTTTTCAAGTTGTTCTGTTTTTTTACCATAAAGGAACAATTAGAAAAATTCCTTTGTGATGGGTGGTTTTATTTTTTATTGTTGTGGCTCTATTGTTATTTATTTATAAAAGCAGTTGTTAATATTCACGGGGTGATTTTGCAGATTCGTAAATCACCCCGTGAATATAAGCGTTTAATCCTGTTCAAATTGGAATTCTGCTTCTAAGAAGTAAGTTACTGCATTTGGTCCCATATTAAATTCTATATCTCCAGAATAGGTACCCGCTACAAGATCACCAGAGTTGGTTCCGTATTGAGTGATGTTGATAGAGAAATTACATGGACTGACTGAAGAATTACAACTACTCGTCAGAGATCCGCCGGTACTGTCTCCAGAAGAAACATTATGAAAAGAGGTAGAAATATAACTAGAATCGTAAATCCCAATAGAGGTGACAGCCTCCATCCATAAATAGACACTAAAATTTGAACCGTTATTAGCATTTATTACAAGAGAATCTCCAGATGCTGTGCCATTCAAGTTTAAAAAGACAGTTGTAGAATCGTTGACCGTAACACTGTAGAACTGCGTTAAGGGATTTACACAAGCAGATATTTCCGGAATAGTCATCACTGGACTTATAGTATAAGTAGCAGGTGCTCCTTCTTGTGAGTCGATCGCGTTAAGACTGAATATGATCAGTTCTGTTTCACCTGAACAATTGAAGAAGCTAAAGGAATAAGTTCCATCAGAAACATATGAGGTAAAGCTTTCCGTGCCGACAATAACTTCTATCCAGCCAGCTGTAAGTGGATTGTTGGAACAATCTACAACGGTACCCGTAATATTTACAAATGAATTATTACTATTAGGTAAAATGATTAACCCCAGATCTGTATCTGCACTAAATGGTCCAATACTATTTGAGTATACAACATTCCCACATTCATCGGAAACGGTCAAGGTAAAAGATTCATCCATAGGAACCAAGCCCGAAAAGAAGCCACTGTTATCAGTACTAATACAACCAACGGATCCGGAAGACGAGATCTCTATACAGACGTTTTGATAAAGATAAGCAGTAGAATCGAGTCCATTGACCACTGTGCCAGAAAGTTCAATCAAAGGAAAAGGATAATCACAATTCCACCAGGAAAAGTGAGACACTTCCCCAACGTAATAATTTCCTTCTTTGGTAGCACTTCCCTCCTTTATCCAAACACCATATTCATTGCTGAAAGACCATAGTGGGATTTCTGCAGGAGCATTGTTGAGTAATTCGTCAGGGATAGGGAATTTTAGTTCCGCGTTTAAATCGTTACCCAGATTTAAGGGGGTTCCACTCGGGCTTGTCAATTCTACTGCCATCATTCCGTAAGAGGCCAATGCAACGAGTTCGGCTTCTTCTCCTTCGCCCCCATCTTGTAGCCCTTGCAAACCGCCAGGCATTACCTCATTGACATTGTCTGCGGTCGGATCTACCCATCTTGCGTTCAACAGCACCTCTCCGTCGTAGGCAACTCCTTCTCGGTCAACAATGCTATTTGGAGGAAAGCTTAACTCAATTTGATCCTGGTTACTAACAAAAGTACCTCCTTCATTGGAACTGAAATTAGCAATCAGGGTTTGATTCAACAGCACTATTTCGGTATAATTGGTAGAGCCCTCTTCTGGAAAGAAACGGTCAGATCCTTCAAAGAAGCCGGTTTTGTTTATCGTTAGAAAAGTTCCGGCTTTATTCATGGTTATATTGCTAAAAACGAAGCGCCCTTTTTCATCAGTAGTTGTGGTATTGTTTTCTAAACGAACGATTGCACCTTCTTCCGGTTGGCCATTTTCATTAGTTACGATACCAAATAAAGAAGCAGTAACATCAATTTTTTCAGGAGTATAGTCGATTATTGTAATAATGGGGTCTTCCGGACCAGTCTTAGACACTGATGTCTCATCAATGTCTTTTCGGCATGCAAAAAGACTAAGTAAGATTAGGGCAAGTATAGTGAGGTTAATTGAATTTTTCATTATAAATATATTTTGATCACTTGTATTTGAAATTTGAAAATCGCACTAGCATTATATTTTTTGCTGTTCGAACAGGCAATCACGGAGAAAAAAGTTGTGCGTAGTCATTTCCTTCGTATATTTAGGTATTCCTTTAAGTTGGAAAAGTGCTGCAAGAAGAGTAAGTTTTTTTTGTAGTAGGTGTTTTTACTTCATTCCAAAAGGATATTCCTGAATAACAAAAGCTAAAGTATACAGTATCGCATATATGAAACTTCCTAAAATTAAAAGTATTCTTCTTTTTCTGCCCCTTTTCTTCTTTTCCACTTTAGTTAGTGGTCAACTCACGGTTTTTAAAATAGATTCCATTAAAAGCTACGAATCGCTGTCAAGAAAATATGTTAGTTATTGGATAGATGAATCCGAACAGATGGATATTCAATCTATTTTAGAACAAGAAAGATCACTGGATTTTCAGCCAATAAGAACAGGGATTCCAAATGTAAAAAAAGTGTTTTGGGCGAAGTGGCGATATAAAAACACAATGAAAGATCCTGGGTTGATCAAAGACTGGATTCTGGAAATCGGAAAGGGAGACTATGTAAATGTCTATGTGGTGAATCGTGCTGGACAAATTGTAGAAGAGCAAGAGGTCGGAGAGTTTGTCCCTATGTCAAAAAAGCGATTGACTAAAAAGCACTTTGTAGAACGTATTCCTTTTTCAGCGTCTACAAGTGAAGTCATGACGATGTATATTCGCTTACAGCGGATCAGTGGCTTTCCGCCAAAGATAAAGCTGAATCTCCACCAACAAGACTTCTACGAAAGAGAAGGGTATCAGGACAAAGTTCCGCAACGTTGGCTATTTTTTGGAATGCTCTTTACCTTTGCATTTTTGGGTTTGATTTGCTATCCGATAACTAGAGATAAAGCCTTTCTGTATTTTGGCTTGTTTCTGCTTTCGGTCGGTTTATATATGGTTGATGCTTTCTTCAATGTTTTTGGAAATGTATTGTTTTTTAGAGAGAATCCGAAGTGTGTTATGTTTTTTACTTTCGGAATAGTTACCCTGATGAATGTATCCCACCTAATGTTTATTCGAGAATATATTGGTTCTAAAGTCAATTTTCCCAAATGGGATAAAATGGCGAGGGTAGTTCTGTATTTGAACATTGCAATGGGAATTGTAGCTTGGGGGATTTATGGCTTTACCTTCGATGAATTCTTTACGGATAAAATTATTATCCCTTTTATCATCCTTACCTATTTGTTTCTATTCACCGTGATGGGACCCATTCTACGTTACCGTAAATGGTCAGTAGAAAATAGTCTAATTTTTATTTCACTGTTGCTTTTTATGTTGGCTATATTAATCAATGCCATTTCTATTTTGAATGGGACGAATATGCGATTGGTAGAAACCCAATTGATTCTGACATTGGTGATTTTAATCTTTGCAGTTGGTTTGGCCTCTGGTTTGGCGTACCGTTTCCTTCGTCATCAACGTAAACAATTGGAGCTTATCCGGCTACGAGACCTCAATGATATGAAGGCTCGCTTTTATCAAAATATAACACACGAATTTCGTACGCCACTCACCGTTATTTCCGGCGTAACTCAAGAAATACAAGAAGACCCTACGATCAGCCGTTCTCCAAAGATTTCCAAAAAAGTGGAGATGATCAATCGAAACGGGAATAATTTGTTAGAATTGGTCAATCGATTACTCGAAATGGCAAAGCTGGAAACGGGAAAGCTGAAATTAAATATGGGGAAAGGAGATGTAGTTGGCTACATTCGTTATCTCGTTGAATCCATCGGTTCCTTCGCTGATGGCCGAAAAGTACGACTCCAATATCTGACGAAACTCGAAGAACTGACAATGGACCATGATCCTGAGAAACTTAGGCAGATCATGTATAACCTAATGTCCAACGCCGTTAAATTTTCTCATGAAAATGGCATAGTAAAAATCTTTGCAGAAAAAGCAAATTATAAAGGCAAACGACACTTGCTAATCAAAGTGAAAGACGAAGGTGTGGGTATTTCTCAAATAGATTTACCACAGGTTTTTGATCGTTTTTACCAAGGCGATAAAGGAAAGGTGACCGTAGATCAAGGTTCTGGAATCGGTTTGGCTTATGTCAAGGAGCTGGTGTCCTTGATGAAAGGGAATATATTGTTAGAATCTGAGTTAGGGAAAGGGACAGTCGTAAAAGTGTATTTGCCAATAACGACAGATGCTCCAGCTATAACGGAAACTTCCACTTCTCGTTTTAACTTAGCAGAGAATAAGAAAGATATTGAGGGTGCCTTAAAAACAAAGCGGGCTTTGTTGCCGGAAGAAGAGACCAAGCCTTTGGTTTTATTGGTAGAAGACAATTGGGATGTACTTGAATATGTAAAAGGAATCCTGGATAAAAATTATGAAGTAGCTATTGCACGTGATGGGCAGGAAGGAATAGATAAAGCGCTCGAATTGATTCCAGACCTCATTATTAGTGATGTGATGATGCCGCTAAAAACGGGCTTTGAATTAACAGATGAACTCAAAAACGATGAGCGTAGTAGCCACATCCCCATCATCATCCTGACTGCTAAAGATAGTGATGAAGCTAAGCTTGCCGGGCTGATTCGAGGAGCTGATGTATATTTGACCAAACCGTTTTCCAAAGAAGAGCTAGAAATTCGGATTCATAATATTTTGGCCCTACGTCAAAAACAGCAAGAGCAATGGCTGCGTGCACAGTCTACTGGAAATAAAAAAACAGAAGACACGCAAAACCCTATTTCTGAAAAAGATCAGGCCTTTTTAAAGAAGCTTAGTGATTTTATTAATACCAATATCGCTGACGAAGATATGGACGTGGCACGTATGCAAAGGGCAGTGCAAATGAGCCGTCCGCAATTGCACCGAAAGCTAAAAGCATTAACAGGGTTATCGGCGGCTAAGTTCAGGAAGAAACTGCGTTTGGAAAAAGCGTACATCTTGTTAAAATCGGGTGAAGATCAGACAATGGCGGAGGTGGCCTACGCGGTCGGGTATAAGCATGCGAGTCATTTTAGTAGTGATTTTAAGGTGGCTTATGGGGTTTCGCCGGGGGAAGTTTAAAGGTTTCCTAATCATTAACAATTACTATGTTGAATCTGCTCTGGACAGTCAACAATCATTAGATTTACTAAATTTTGTAGGTCTATTAACTTACATTCACCTTTAACTTTCTAGAGCAGCCTCAAGAATATCATTCTAAATAAGTATTTGTACTATCTGGCTTCGGAACCAATTCTTTGAAATAGAAAGTGTCTTTAGCTACGGAAGTCCCCCCACTGTAATTATTATAAAATTTAGTGACAACGAAGGTGTATTGATCTAATATTTTAGCCGTTCTAACTACCGTTTTTTTCTTTCCGTTTCCTGCTGTCCATAATTCAAACTCTAAACTATTATCATTGATGTTAAAAATGCCCCAACCTAATCTACTTTTTTTAATTCCATCTTCAAAGCTATCTGATTTGAAGTTATCTTCAATATCCTGGATAGAGTATTCATCTTTTGGATAAGATCCTCCATAGATAGCAGTTCCATCTCTATAAAAGATATATGTAGTTAATAAACCTCGATGTTCCCCATCCTGTCCATCAATGAAGTATCCACTCATCATTAATTCATTACCATAGTAATCCTCCTTTTCTAACTCTATTGAATCATAGTTATTTCCACATGAATTTAGAAATAGAATAAAGATAAAAATGAGCCAATACTTATTAATCGTTGTCATAATACAATATTTTGGTTGTTGAATAAACAGAATTACTTATTTTTTCGCAGACAAGTGTGGGAAGATTGAGTCATCTGAAAGTAGAGTGTGCACGTGAGCTGTGATTTTTAATGTTAATTTGATGTAGATATTCATAACTAGTGGATTTGGTACCGCTTTAATCATTTAATTAAAAAAGTAATTTACTCTTCTTCGTTTGCTCATACTTCTTCTGACCTCCTTTTATAACTAAAGTAGTTGATTATAAAGGGGTGTATGGCGCGTCAAACCTCCCATCAGTCACAGAAATAATATCAAGACTATCTTCCAAGTTTTGTAATTCAAATTCGAAGGTTCCTGAACAAACATTGTTTACGGTGTCAATGTTATAGAATTCGATTTTTATAGGGGCGTTGGTGTTTAATTCATAAAACCTTCTTATTGAATCTGGTTCGACTATGTTTTTATCAATTTCATATTTAACTTCTAGCGTTTTTAAATCATTAATATTGAATACTCCCTCGGAAATGACAGGCTCAATTGTTATGTTTAAACGTTCGGATTGAACGCCCCAATTGGTACTTCTTAAGGAACGTATTGAGAAATAGTGATTTCCATAAATATACTCACCAGATTCATCATAGCGCGACAATATTTTTTGAGCACCTAAAGCGTCATTCGCAATCCAGACTTCGTCATTTAATAAGCAACTAAAAGTGTTTTCCCCCGTTTGTGTCGCTTTAGGGAGTTGGTCGACTAAATCATCATCTTTTATACAGCCTGTTATTAGAAACAAAAAAAGGCTGAGTGAAAAGACTTTTAACCCTTGGTGAAATGCTGATGGTCTATTGCTGATTGGGTTTTTAATAGTCATGATCTTAGTTGTTTTAGGTTTGTAATTTAATTTTAATAGAAGCTATAATAGTATTGTCAAGCTGTAGACCTG
>CAZDTI010000050.1:21120-28807 GCA_964508085.1 uncultured Saprospiraceae bacterium
GACGTGCATCCATTCCACCATCAGATTCCGGGTTTTTCATTACCGTAGCCGCATCACCCATAAATAAGGTTGCGCCCATCCGAGGGCCGTTCAAGCTTAGGCGATCTGTTTCTGGGGTATTGATGGAGCTTTCATAATCAAATTCTTTGGTGAGTTTGGTAAACAAAGATTCATCGACTTCTTGTCCAAACATTTTTTTCAAGGTGATACCAATCATCATTTGGATTTGATTTCGAATGTTTAGGAATTCCAGAATTTGTGTTTTTTCTATCTGTCCTGTCCCTACATCAATGAGTCGGAGAGAGACTACGATTAAATCCTGATAAACTTCCGCATTTCCGGTCAGCATTTTATCAACCTTTAAAGATTTACCCATTTCTACCAAACAAAGTTTTCCATAGCAATTTTCGACTTTGAGTTGGTTCTTTTCTACGAGGTAGTCTACATCGTATTTGTCAATCATTTCGTAGAGATTCAGTTTGCTCAGTTCGATGCGAGTGATGTCGCCCATTTCCTCGGGACTCAATGTAAAACCTTTAGTGTCGAGGTGGAGTACGGCAACGCTTTCCTTTTGGTTTATGGATTGAGCATAGCTTTGTATGTTCGTTGTAATAACAAGAATTAGACTTAGTAATTTTATAATAGATTTCATTGTTTTATTTTTTTAGTTAATTGAAATATGTTTTGTTGTTTTTTTAGCTTTATTTTAGTTTGTTAATCAGACTGACAATTAGTTTTCAAAAAGATAATTTAAGTTCATAATTGCAATGGTTTCTCCATCTTCTAACTGGTTCTTTAAAGTTTCGGTATCCTCAATAAATGTAGAAGAGACGGTAAGGATTCCTTCTGTAGTTGTACTAGAAACCTGTCCATTACTAGTTGATTCTTTTAAACGGGCTTGCCCTTTGATATTAAAAGATTCAGGTGAACCAGAAGCTGTAGTACCCAATGCAGGAAATGTCAATTCATCATCGGCATAAGTATATTCACCTGAAAGGGTATCGGAAACAGAACCATAATCAATAATAATATTGACCTCCGTTTCGGATATGAAATTAAAAGAAGCTGCAGGAATCGATTCGTCAATATCGACAGTAAAGAATTCGTCTTCATCAAGTGTTGTTTCGTTAAGTGACACCGCAGTAATATTTCCATTTGTATTTGTCCAGACTTCAATGTCCTCTTTTTCTACGCTTTGATAAACCGTATTCATGGGATAGGTTAATTCGTCATCGTCATCGTTTTTACATCCAGTTAGAAAGAGTATTGTTAGTATTGACATTAATAAAGTGTTCTTAGTCATGATTTTTGTTTTTAAGGTAGAAAAATAGTACTTGTTTGATTAGAGTTTAGCAGGTCTGATTGGAGACAATCAGACTTACATCCTATGGTTTTTGGAAATATTATTTATTAAAAGTTTCACCTTCCCCAGCCGGTTCCAAATGGAATTGTCACACCTATCATTGGCATCGGAGAAACAGCATAAAAGTCTGCGTCACCAAGCCCTACGATAGAAAGATCAACGGAAACCCTATTGCCAAGATATCGGATACCTAGGCTGTTGTAAATAAGGTTATCATTATCACCGCTGCTAAAGAACCAATTTTCGGAAACCATGGCTATTCTTTTACTGAAACGAGTAGTACCAGAAAGTGTAATAACAGGCCTTTTTCCCAATTTGAATCCGTCATCATCGCCAAAACCATCTATTTTTGCACCTCCAAATCCAACACCTACCGTAAGATTGTGGTCTCTACTTCCCCAGGTACTAACACCATATAGTACACCTAAATTAAAATCCAAATAAGGAATATTGAGATATAAACCACCAACACCAATGTTCCATTTGTCTTCTTTAATAGGTATGGAAAACTTTGGCGTAAGCATGAAAGCAGGTAAAGTTACTCCATCGTCACCTTCTCCACCGCCGTCATTTAACCTTGCTAATAAAGAAGCGAATTCAAAACCAACGCCTATGGAAAATTTATCTGTAACACCATAGCTGACTTGATTGATAAATACTAAAAAGTTTTGATAATAGCCTTCTCCTTTTTTCAATCCATAGCCAGTGGGTGTAAAAATATTCCGGCTGGAATTGACCGTACTATGCCAGTAAACACCATCTTTGAAACTGCCATCTGGCAATACATTATAGGAATCTATTTTTGATTTTAAGATGTCAACTTCTCCAAGCGCTTCGTTTTGAATGGTTATCTTTTCGGTAGTTTCTGCAACCAATATTCCAATAATATTGGTTCCTTCTAACAATTTGATTTCAACATAGCTGGCTTCCTCTTCTGTCGTTTCTTTGGTCGATCCATTTTGTGCGTTTGCTAAATTAAAGAATCCGAGAATTAAGATTCCTGAAAGGAATAATACCTTAAGTAGGGATTCGATGTGGAGTAATTTTGCTGGATTTTTCATAAGTTGAGTTTTTAAGGTTCTTTAAAAGATGTTAGAGGAGTTCTCTGTTTTAGTTCAGCTTTATATTTCTTTTCGTTCAAAAAGTTATGTTGATTTCCTTTATTCAATTTTATTCTAGTTTTTGAAAAGGATGCTGCTCGGTATAAATTGAGCAGCATCCTGCTTTTCGTTTTAGCTTTATATTTCTTTTCGTTCAAAAATGATATTTCAAATGTAGGAGGGATGTGGAAAAAGCCTTTACGATTATGTTTCTTTGGCTTACCGCTTTGCTCTCTTTAGGAGTAAAGCTTACGAATATGTCTCTTTTAAGGAAAAGGGAAGTTATATAAAGTATTGATAGTGAATTAGTTATGTGTTGTGTTTTAGACTTTAAGCAAAATTTAACCCTTCAGCCCATCTTTTTCGCCATTCTCTGCGTTATTTTGTCGGGACTTGGTTCAAACAGACCGAAAATAGAGCTAGGCCTTACTTGAAATTCATTCAGAATCGATTATATGTTATCAATGACAAATTCTTTTTTCCTAAAAATTACATTGCTGAGTGCAATCATCTTTAGCTTGCATTCTGGAGCAAATGCACAGGATTATCCCTGGAAACTCAAAGCAGAAAAGGAAGGCATCAAAATCTACAATAGATCCGTATCGCATTCCCGAATAAAGGAGTTGAAGATGACCACCTCTGTGAAAACAAAGCTTGGCGCCTTGGTGAGCATTCTCGATGATGTGACGCGCTATCCAGAGTGGATGCACGGTTGTAAGGGAGGGGAGAGGGCGAACTCGGAGTCGGAGGAAACACCTTTTTATAAGAGTACAATCCAATTTCCTAAACCCTTGGCTTGGCGAGTCTCTTTTATCCGAAATATAATCGAACAGGATTCTGTAACGAAAGTCGTAACCTTAAAAACCATCAGTGTTAAAAACGATACATTCGATGATGATAACTTCGTCGTGATGAAAGACATGTATACGACCTGGAAACTCACACCTACAGCGGATGGAGTAGTGGAAATAGAGTCTTACCTCTTTGCTGATCCCAGTGGCAATATTCCTTTTTGGCTTGTTAACTCATTGTTGGATAGGGCTCCATTAAAGTCTATTCAGCGTTTGATAAAGCGGCTTAAAGAAGAAGAATTTGAAGGGAAGAAATTTGCGGGAATCGAGGAATTGAAATATTAAATTGCTTAAACGTACTTCACCTTCACTTCAATTCCTCTATTACACACATATCAGGCAATTAGCTTGCGAAAGGAGCGCATCGAACTTGAAGTTGCATTTGAGGTTGAGTTCGAAAAGGGATCTTGCTATTGTCTTAGTTAACCGTTGTCTTAACTTTTCACCCTCCACCTCTCGATATTGGCAATGCCACTCCCACTAAAGGGATAGCACCTTCGAAACCATAACCCCATTCTCCAAAGCTAACAAGACTAATAGACCAGTTTAGATTTTGTCCTAGTAGCTTAACTCCTAAGCCATTTAACAAGTAGGTGTATTCAAACTCACTGTTGTTATAACCTCTTGACGGAATGGTCCAACTTTCTACAGTTAGCGCTACTCGGTGACTTAGTCTTATATTTCCAGAAAAGGTGATATATAGCGTGCTTAAAGCATCGCCCTCTCCAAAAATTTGTGCGCCAGCACCAAATGTGAAATTATTGTTTTTATTGCCAAAGCTATTCGATAAAAATAAGAAACCATAGTCCAAAAATCCGCTGTCATCAGGAGCGTTGGCAATGGCAGGACTAATGGCGAAGTACCATTTGTTCTCTATTGCAGGGAAGCTAAATTTGGGAGCAATGAGTACAACGGGTTCGTAATATTCGTTATTGGAATCATCGAATATTCTCATTGCCATACCCCAGGTGTCAAAACCCAGCCTCAGAGAAATATAATCATTTACGCCAAGATTCAACTCATTCCAAACCAACATCGAATTTTCAAAGTATGCTTCTCCTTTTTTAGGCCCAAATGCATGTGGAGCTACGAAGCCTTTATCGTAATTAAAGAGATCCGGATAATATCCTCCTCTTTTGAATTTTCCGGGTTGTACTCTGTAGGAGTACCATATGTCGGAACGATGTAGGCGAATAATTACCCCATCTTCTGCTCTAAAAATCAAGCTATCTTTGCTTGCTGTCAACTGCTCTCCAATGAAATCAGAGCGATCTTTTAGTTTTACTTTAAGAAAAGTAGTAAGGCTATCGCTTTGTGCTTGTAGGTTGTTAGGAGGGAGGAGGTAGAATAGCACTAAGAGTGCAATTACCCTTAGACCGAAAAATTGGATATTAAACATATTTACCTTGTCAATGAAGCAGCTGTGCATTTTGTAGTTTTAGTTCCGAAAAAATAAAGGTAACTAATCAATGTGCAGTGACCAAACGAGTTTGGAGTTTTTCACATGTTTCATTATTGATTCTGAGTTTCCATACAAATGTAATTCATATTTAATTTGACGGAGTAAAAGAGCGTGACGTTGGGTAGTTCACTTGATTCCTAAAATACCTCCCAAAAAATCCCTACTTTGCGGCTCTAAATCTTAAGCTACACATGACTGTTTGCATTGCCGAAAAACCTTCTGTTGCCCGTGAAATCGCCGCTATCCTCGGAGCCCGTATCCGACAGGATGGCTACCTCGAAGGGAATGGCTACGCGGTCACCTGGACGTTCGGTCATTTCTGCACTTTAAAAACGCCAGATGACTATCGGCCGGACTGGAAGAAATGGGACCTCAATAGCTTGCCAATGCTTCCTGATAAGTTTGAGACGAAAGTCATGGCGGACAAAGGAGTGAAAAAGCAATTTGGGGTCATCAAAAAATTATTGAAAAGTACCAAGTTGGTCATCAACTGTGGGGATGCCGGTCAAGAAGGAGAGTTGATCCAACGTTGGGTGATAAAGGCGGCGGGTTATAAAGGGGCCGTTCAACGGTTGTGGATTTCTTCCTTGACTTCTCAGGCGATTACTGCTGGTTTCCAAAACCTAAAACCGTCTTCAGACTTCGATAATCTTTATTACGCTGGAAGTTCAAGAGCCATTGGTGATTGGTTGCTGGGGATGAATGCGACTCGCTTGTACACTTTAAAATATGGCGGATTCAAGCAGGTCCTTTCCGTCGGTCGAGTGCAGACGCCAACTCTGGCGATGATCGTGGCTAGGTATAAGGAGATACAAAACTTTGTTCCTGAACCTTTTTGGGAATTGCATACGATTTACAGAGAAGTAGACTTCCATTACGTGAAAGGTCGTTTTACCAAAAAAGAGGAAGGAAGCACCTTGTTGAATCAAGTGACGGGGAAACCATTCACAGTTGTATCTTTCGAAAAAAAGAAGGGTAAAGAATATCCGCCGTATCTATTTGATTTGACCAGCTTACAAGTTCATTGTAATAAACGTTTTGGCTTTTCTGCCAATCAAACCCTACAATTGATACAAGCCTTGTATGAGAAAAAAGTGGTGACCTATCCGAGGGTAGACACCGTTTATTTACCGAATGATGTTTATCCACAAGTACCGGGCATTTTAAAACAATTGACAAATTACAGTCAGTATACCAACACCTTGTTGGGAAAACAAATCAGAAAATCCTCCAAAGTATTCAATGACAAAAAAGTAACAGATCATCATGCGATCATTCCAACAGGAGAAGAAAAAACACTAGGCGCTGATGAGCAGAAAGTATACGATGCGGTGGTCCGTCGTTTTATCGCAGCCTTTTATCCGGATTGTATTGTTTCTAATACGACGGTGATTGGGGAAGTGGATGGGATTCAATTTAAAGCCACTGGAAAAGAAATACTGGAACTGGGCTGGCGCGTATTATTCCCTAAAACAAAAAAGAAAGCAACAACAGAAGGTGGAAGTGCAAAGAAAAAAGAGGAAGAAAAAGTACTGCCGACTTTTGTGCAAGGAGAAAGCGGTCCACACGATCCGAAGTTGCTGGAAAAAATGACTCAGCCTCCAAAACATTATACCGAAGCAACGCTGCTTCGAGCCATGGAAACCGCCGGCAAAAAAGTAGACGATGATGAACTTCGGGAACTCATGAAAGCCAATGGAATCGGTCGACCGAGTACTCGAGCGAATATCATCGAAACCTTATTTCGCCGCAAATACATTCGTAGAAATAAAAAACAAATCCTCGCGACGGATACCGGTATCCAACTCATAGATACGATTAGAAATGAACTCCTAAAATCCGCTGAATTAACAGGGCAATGGGAAAAGAAACTTCGGGAAATCGAAGAAGGAAAACATTCTGCTAAAAGCTTCATTCAGGAAATGAAAAAGATGGTGGATGATTTGGTGGTGGAAGTTCGGATGGAACGATCTGTGCGCAGAATTACCGCACAGGTTCCTGTTGGTGCGACTTCTAAAGGTAAAGGAGTCAAAGCCGCTCCTAAAAGAAAAGTAAGAAGTAAAGCGGCTTCGACGTCAGTCGCAGAGCAAAGTTGTCCGAAATGCAGGCACGGAAAAATGCTGAAGGGGAAATCTGCTTATGGTTGTAGTCGCTACAAAGAAGGTTGTGACTTTTTGTTGCCCTTTAGTTTCATGGGAAAGAAAATTCCGGAGAAACAAATCATTCGCTTATTCCAAAAAGGATCTACAGTAAACCTCAAAGGTTTTAAAGATAATGGACAAAAGGTGGATGGTGCCGCAAAATTTAATACAGAACATCAGTTGTTTTTTGTCCCGAAGCAAGCTGCTGCTGCTAAGAAAAAAACAATTACTCAACAAGCTGCACCCGTATGTCCGAAATGTGGAGTAGGGAAGGTGGTGAAGGGGAAGACGGCTTATGGCTGTAGTGCTTGGAAGAATGGTTGTAGTTTTCGATTTTCTTTTGATGATTTGCGGGAGAAGGCGAAGGGGAGGAAGTTGACGAGGGAATTGGTGTTGAAGATTTTGGCTACTAGTAAATGATGAAGGAATTCATGGTAATAAATTCTGAAGCAAAAATGAATAGTTAGATGATAAACCCTAAAATACAGTTTGATCGAGGAGGATCTTCAATAAATAGTGTCCAAATTGAAAGCGTAAAATATAATAGCTTCGTATTGAGGACTTTGCGTGCTTAGCGAACTTTGCGTTCACCAAAAAATGAAGACTCCCGACCAAGTCCGAACTACTACTATCTAAGCTAGCTCCCAAGAGCCGTTGCTTAAATCAATTAATGCTATCTGTAGTAACATGTTAAGCAGAACAATATCAACAACCAACCAATGCGCTACTTCATACACCTAGCCTACGACGGAACCAACTACAAAGGCTGG
>CAZDTI010000051.1:0-21786 GCA_964508085.1 uncultured Saprospiraceae bacterium
TAAGAGCATTGTAGAATAAGTAAATCAGTATTTTTTTCGGCAAAGAAATTCTACTATTAATAAATGCTCTATTTATTATTCGATCAAAGTAGTAATTCTGGAAAGTAACCTAACTAAGATTTTTAAAACTAAAAAATATAAATCATGAAACTAAAAACATTAATTTATCTCCTAATTTGTAGCCTTAGCTTTCCCTTCAACGGATCGAGCCAAGATATCTATTATGTATCGCCTAACTCTGGAGAGGGTTCAGACTTGAATTCAGGAGAAACTCCTCAAGACCCTTTTGCGACCATCACTCACGCATTAACTCAACTCAATCCAAGCACTGGTGGAATAATTCGATTGATGCCTGGTGACTTTTACGAACAAGTGTACATCGAAAATTACAGTAACTTAGTCATTGAACCTGAGGGAAGTGGTCCAGTCACACTTCATGGAAGCTACAAAGGCCTTGCAGAAAATAATCAAGCTGAAGGTTGGAATTGGGAACTGGTCGACCCTAATGATGATCCGTATATTACGGCAGCGTATTTTAAAGATAATCTGATATACAAGACGATCATTCCTGGTTCTGACTCAACGAATTCGAGCAATAAAAACATAGTTAACATCACCATAGATCATGTTTTTAATTGGATGTTTAGGGTTTTACCAAATGGAGAAACTCAACAGCTTTATGGCTATTTTGATATGGATATGCTTAGCGATCGATTTGATAATTGTAATACCGGAGGGGTAAACGGTGGGACTTATACCGGTATGTATTTTTCTTCCAGATTAGCGGAAGAAAGGAAAGGGGTTGGTTATATCATCAGAGAGGAGGATTGTAATGACCCTTCAAATAATAATAAAGTTCTTTACGTAGCAGTCGATCCTGCTGATGATTTTCTGAATCCTAACGAACCCCAGCTAAATCATGGCCTTCATTATGCAAAAACAGGTGCCATCATCAGAATGAGAAATTGTAGAGACAGTCGGATTGATGGTTCTGCAGATAAATTGATCACAATCAAACATTCAAGTAGACATACCCTTTATGTAGATGGAAATGATGATGTTGAAAATTTATACTTCCAAAATCTAAATTTTGTAGATGTCCGAGAAGGAATCACCTTACTTACTATTCATCCTTTGAATATCGTCATCCGTAACAATACTTTTACCCATGTTGTTGATGATGGATATGATTACCCTGCCCGAGATGTTAAAGCGAATGTGATTGAATCCAGTGCTATTATAAATACTAATGAGTATTTTGTGTCGGATGATCCTGTAATGAATCAAAGAGATAATTGTATCATTGAAAACAATAGAATTACAGGTTATTTCAATGGCATTGCTATCATACAAGTTCGAAGACCCGATCAAACATTTCCATTTAATGGTTTCACTACGGTTAGAAATAATCATCTAGAAGAAATTGGAGATGATGCCTTAGAATTTGAAGGGAAAAACATGGAAATTGATTGTTACCGCAATTTTGTCAAAAATGCCTTTCGGGGCATCGCAATGGTTCCCTCCTCTATAGGTCCTGCCTATTTCCACGAAAACATTATTACTGCCGACCGTATGGCTGATAAATATGATAATGATGCACTTACTCCTAACATGGATCCGATTGACCGTTATCAAGAATTACGCACACTGAAAATTGGAGGAACCTGTAGCAGTGCAGCTGCAGCAGAGAATAATACAAACAACTGCCTTTCTACCAATAGTCATTTCTACTATAATACCTTTGCCATCAAAGGGGCAGCCATGAATAATGATTTCTTTCCCAGTAGTACTTGGATGAATAATACCGAGAGTAGTTTTTTGAACAACATCCTCTATTCCTCGGATGGCCCTTGTACCGACGGAACAGGAGATAATTGTAAAGGTGTTGTTCTCCGTGGAAATCTTTTTTATACCGAAAAAGAACCTAATGAATGGACAGAGTGGCTTCAGTATCGACCAAATACGACCACTAAATATAGATATTGGGGAGGATCAGGTACAGGTTTTACAGGGAATGATATAAACGCTGTAGATGCTACTAGGGCAACATTGAGTTGCCTCAATGAAGATATCCAATGGTTTAATAACGAAGAAAGAGCCATTGACTTTGTCGGAGAAGTAGGGAGTGGAAATAGCAGTGACTTTTTTCTAACGGATATTAACTTGAACTGGAATCTTGAACCTTTACCAGATGAGTTTCCACTGTTAGTTGATGAAAACAGAACCATTCCTGGGGCCTTAGAAGGTAATGATGATTGTAACCATGCAATAGAGATTCTTGCCAATCCAAATGAGACTTGCTTCAACAACTACAGCTTCACTACTTCAGTAGCAAGTGCCTCCACTCAATCTACCTGTTTCAGTGGAGCCGATGCCGATGATGATGTTTGGTTTTCTTTTGAAGCTCTGGGTACTATTCAGCAAATCAATATCACTAATGCATCGCAAACCATGTTTTTTGCACTCTATGAGGGTGATTGTAATAATCTAACTCAGGTTTCTTGTAATGGTTGGGATGGAAGTCAATCTCAAGATTATGTTAGAGTATTGACACCAGGAAATACGTATCACCTGCGTGTATATACTTCTGCTTCGGGAGTAACGTCCGACTTCGATCTTTGTATAACGACACCTGAAATTCCAGAAGATGAATGTGAAACGGCAGTAGCCATCCTCGCCAATGCTGACTCTAGCTGTGATAATTCTTACAGCTACTCTACCACCTTTGCCTCTCCATCTTCAGAAGCCACCTGTTACGGAGGAGACTATGCCGATGATGATGTTTGGTTCTCTTTTAATGCCCTTGCTACTACCCATTACTTTAACATTACCAATGCATCGCAAACCATGTTTTTTGAACTTTATGAAGGCAATTGTAACAATCTAATTTCATTTTCTTGCAATGGTTGGAATGGATACGAATCTTTGGACTATGTCAGCGGATTGACGATAGGAAATACTTATTTATTTCGTATTTACACTACTTTGTCAGGATCTTACAGTGACTTTGATCTATGTATCAATACCCAATCTTCCGGGCTTAAGGACGATTCAACTTTCTCCCGAAAGGAAGTAAAACCTAAGATGACAAACGCGACTTTACAAGTATACCCTAATCCTGCGACTAATCAATGTACGATTGACTATGGTCAATTAGATCATCCACATTCTATTCAAATTCTAGATACGAAAGGGAGTGTTTTATATCAAACTAGTATTGATAGTATGAAGGAAGGTCAGCGTAAAAAACTAAACCTCGAAGCGTTTCCTCCAGGACTTCTAATTATTAAAGTTCAAGATGCGCAATCGACGTTTATCTCGAAATTACTCCATTTTTAGAATGAATTGGAAGTTATAAATTTATGAAAACAACAAACGGAAGGGTTTCTTTAAAGTGAAGAAGCCCTTCCGCTTATGAAATTACATTACTCGGGGAAGTCATGAAAGCCAAGGAAATGTTCTACTACTGATCAATATCTGTTGACTAAAAGAATTAAAGAATGTACTGAATTCCCTTTCGGAGAGCGTGCAGTTTTTTTAATTTTTTTTCATAAAGATGCTTGAAATGATGTTAATTGTTGATTAAATGCAGCGGCTAAAGTCTCCTCTTTGATCCCGTCTTCATCGGAAAAATTACTTTGAAACAAGGGGAGAGAGAAACTGGTGATTGTATTGGTATTCATATGCTTGAAAGAATTCGTAGCCAGATCCAAAACCGTCTTTCCTCCTCTACGACCTGGAGAGGTTGCCAATAAAAGCATAGGCTTATTATCCCAAATGGATCCTTCTAATCTGGATGCCCAATCAAAGATGTTTTTGAAAGCTGCAGAGTAAGCGCCATTATGTTCCGCAAAAGAAATGATGATGCCGTCTGCTTCTTTAATCTTTGCATGGAAGGAAGAAGCCAAGGGATGAATTCCTGTTTCTTTCTCTCGATCGATACTGTAAATCGGCATTTCAAAATCATTCAAATCGAGTATTTGAATGCTTACATTTTCCATTTGGTTAGCGGCATAAGTAGCTAGTTTTTTATTAATAGAGTTCTTACTACTACTGGCGCCAAAAGCGAGAATTTTTTTACTCATTACGATTTTAATTTTAAGATTACCTGCTTACTAAAGGTTTCTAAGACCTTTAAACTAAAAAATTCGGTAAATGGTTGATGCAAGCTGCTACTTTTTTGTCGTTTAGCGTAGTAAATTAGTAGCAAAAAGGTCAATACGATTACTGTTATATCTACCTATTATTCGTATGTTTGATCATGCCGCTCGCAGACATTTCAAAAATTGCTACTCAGTTACTTTTGCAAGAACCATTCTATGGGCATTTTATGCTAGGTGTACCTAAGGAACTGAGTAAAAACATTCCAACGGCCTGCGTATCATTGCTAGGGAAGTCCATTGTAAAATTGCGAGTCAATCCTGATTTTTGGAGCACTTTAATACCGGATCATCAATACGGATTGATCAAACATGAAGTCTTGCACCTGGTGATGAAGCATCTCTTCTTACAGAAAAATTATTCGAATAAAAGGTTATTTAATATCGCTTGTGATTTAGTGGTTAATCAATATATTAACTACAGTCAGTTGCCAAAAGGAGCTATTTTATTGACTACTTTTGAGGACCTTTATAAGCTGTACGGTCTCACTCTTGAACCCTGGAAGTCCACCGATTATTATTATAAAAAACTACAAATGGTTCTACAAGATCCTACCGCCTTTCCTGACATTGGGAAGCTAGGGGAGCTTATGAATGACGAGGGAAATGAACAGTTGGAGAAACATGCAGAATGGTACAAATTCGAAGAAGTCGATAAAGCGGCGGAAAAAATTATGGAGTACCAACTCTACAATCAGGTAAAAGGAGTCGTAGAACGAATGAAAAGAAATCCCAGAGGACTGGGACATTTGCCCAGTCAATTGGTGGAATATTTAGATAGCTTCTTGAGCTCTTATGTGGTCAAAGTAGACTGGAAACGAGAGCTTAGAAAATTTGCAGGAAGCAGCAATAGCAGTTACATCAAAAATACAATTCGTCGTCCTTCGAAAAGGTACGGTACGACTCCAGGGATTAAAATAAAAAGAAGAAACAAACTTCTAATTGTACTGGATACTTCGGGAAGTGTACCCATCAAGGACATCCAGGATTTTTTTGGCGAATTGCACCAAATATGGAAATTGGGTGCAGAGGTAATCATCACGGAATGCGATGCGGATATCAAAAACACCTATATTTACAAAGGGCTCATTCCCGAAAAAATAAAAGGACGAGGTGGTACTAATTTTACACCACCCATCATACTGGCGAACCAAGAAATAAAGCCAGATGGAATCATCTATTTTACAGATGGCTTCGCTAATGTTCCATTGGTAAAAAGTCGATCTTCTATTTTGTGGGTCATCACTTCCAATGGGATCGTCAATGAGGGCAATAAACAATCAATTTGGCACAAATTGCCAGGAAAGAAAGTGAAAATGTATGAATGAAAATTACAAATATTATGGTATGAAATCTTCTTCGGAAGAAGTCAGTCTTTTTATAAAGCATATCATAAAATCCAATGAATTAAATGAAGCCATTGGCAAAGCAAAAACGCCGGTTTGTATCTGGGGGAAACATGGAATTGGGAAGACTGATTTAGTCAAACAGATAGCGACAGATCTCGAATACGATTGGCGTTACATCGCTCCAGCACAATTTGAAGAAATGGGGGACCTTCTGGGAATGCCCACCGTGAATGGGGAAGTGACTACTTTCGTTACTCCCGAATGGGTACCCCAAAACGAAGGCCCCGGCATTCTATTGATCGATGATGTAAATCGGGCAGATGATCGGATCCTAAGAGGCATTATGCAGCTGCTTCAAAACTATGAATTGGTCAGTTGGAAATTACCGGAAAAGTGGCAAATTATTCTAACGGCTAATCCCGATGGCGGCGACTATTCCGTTACGACTATGGATGATGCCATGCTGACGAGAATGATGCACATCACCATGGAGTTCAGTGTGAAATCCTGGTCCAAATGGGCGCAACTGAACAAGGTAGACTCCCGCGGAATTAATTTTTTACTGACTTACCCTGAAATGGTAAACGGCGTACTCACAACCCCGAGATCACTGGTTCAATTTTTCAACTGCATAGGACTCATAGAAAATTTGCAAGACGAACTTAGTCTGGTTTACAAATTGGCTGCTTCGTCCTTAGATGAAGAAACGGTTAGTGCTTTTATTACCTTCGTTCAACAGAACCTGGCTAAATTGATAGAGCCGGAAAAGATCGTGAACACCAAACAATTTGAGCGCGATGTGAAGAACGGAATATTCCACGTGGTCAACAAAGAGGTGTTGCGTGTCGATATTTTAGCCACCATTTGTACTCGACTTTCCAACTACTTACTATTAACCAAACAAAAATACAACGAAGATCAAATAAAAAACATCCAAGACTTTATTAAAATGGATTACATCCCGAATGATCTTAGATTAATCCTGCTGCAGGATATTATGAAAACAGACAATACCTCTTTGCAAGCGGTGATGGCCGACCCGGAAGTAAGCATGATGTTATTAGAAAATATGTAAGTATGAGACAAAACTATAACTGGTTCGGAACAAGGTACAATTATTACCATTCCGAATTTGGGAAAACCGATAAAACGGGGATCAAAATTGAAAAACCAATAGACCTAAGTCTTTTAAAAAATGCGCCACACATCAAAGCAGTTATATTGGAGTTTGGTGGGTCTTTTAAAAGAGCGAAGGTTGATTTTTCGGAATTCTTATCGGATATTCTTTCGGTGATGAGACTCGAATTTCTGGAGATAAAAAGTAGTGGTCATCCCCTTCAGATTCCGCCGCAGATTTTAAATGCTCCTTTGAAATTTTTGCATTTCTCTTCTGCGGAAAAAGTAGATTTATCTTTCCTGAATGGACTGACACAATTAGAATCATTGTCAATAAACATTCAGAAAGAGGTAGAGATTTCTAGTGACTTACTGCAGAGTAGTCCTTTAAAAAGCTTGTCGATCTGGAGTAAAAGCGGATCGCTGTCGGCGATGTATAAATTGCCCACTTTGGAAGAAGTGATCTTGAATGTGAAGGATTTAGTTCAGTTGGAATCCTTTGCTTCTGAGCGTATAAAAAAGCTTAATGTTATCAGTCCTGTTCTTGGTCAATTGAGTGCCCAAAGCAATTTTCCCCACTTAGAGAATTTGACAATCATTTCAAATGCGGCACTAAATATTCCATCGAACTATTTCAGTAATTCCATCCAAAATATCCGAATAGAGGGGACAGAAATAAAGCCGGAATTTCCAACAGTCATATCCAATTTAGAACACCTGCAAGTAAGTTGTGATCGCTTACCCACTTTGAATGCACCCTTACTGAAAACCTTAAATATTTTGGCCATAAAAAATGAAACACTCAATGAAGTCCTAGGGGAAGTACCTAGTTTAGAAACTTTGACCATTAGAGCAATGGATAATTTTGATGGGAATGTGGATCCTGCAAAAACGCCAAATTTAATAAGTTATTTTTTACAAAATCCCACTAAAGATAAACCGGTACTTGATCTTTCGTTACAAGAAAAACTCGCCATTATAGAAATTAATAATGGACAAAATGTTGAGGTAAAACTGCCGTTAAAACCAACATTATCTAAACTCAACCTGCGTGATGTTGGCAATGAAGTACTCGATCTAGAAGATATGGAGAAGAGGATAGTTGATAATTATGATCCTACACAAAGTTTTATAGAAAGACAGTTGTCGACCAATGCCATCGCTATTTCAAACTGTGCGAATCTAAAAGAGATAAAGCTTTCTCAAAATGTTAGAAGTCTGCAGATATTTGAGTGTAGTGAACTTGAAGAGGTGACATTCGACGGAAGCCCCGAAACGCTTGATTCAATTGCTATCTCCGGATGTGAGCAACTCCAAAAAATCCCGGCGGAAATGCTCTTGGCAAAGGAAAGCATTCGCTTCGTGTGGAAAGCATCAGGTTTTGAAATTACGCAAAAAGATTTTTCCAAAATAATAAAAGACCTAGCAGCGGCATATGATGCGAAGACAAGATTAGAAATTGGGAAATTCATTTTTGAAAACAACAAAGACTTTAAGGAAAGTGCAATGGCCGCTTTTTCAATTAAGTCCAGAAATGTATTTACACTGTTAGAAAGATCCTTGCCGCTTTTGAGTAAGAATGAAATGGACTTCAGTAAATTAAGTCCTTCAGACATAGAAGGAAAAACGATAACGGTAGTAGGTAAAGCTCACGAAAAAAAGACCACCATAAAAGAACAGGTCGCAAGAGTAGGGCTGAAATATGTGGCCAAGGCTACAGATGCAGATTTCATCATAGTGTGCTACACCGCAGCCTTGGACTATGACGAAAACCGAATTTACCTTAGTGAGTTTACCTTTGAAGAATATTGTAAAAAAGAACATCCCCGATTTTTGGTGGCTTCCGCATCAACAGACCACATCAAAAAACTTCGGCAGATCATGTGGTCAACCGATCCAAAATCTGAAAATTTGGCACTGGAGATGTTAAAAAAAGGAGGACTTTTAGAAGAGGTAATTGGAGAAGCGGTCACTATTGCAAAAACTTCAGCAGACCCTTCGGTAAAACGAAAATACAAAGCATTTCTAAAAGGAAAAGTGAGTGAGGATTGGCTGAAAATCATGTCCAGTAACAAAAGAAATACGTATTGGATTCCAAAGACGGTGCTACCGGATTATATGCGGGCAAAGTACAAGCGGGAAGGTGTTTTCCTCAGGGAATTTTTGCACTCCAATCGAGTAGATTTAGAGGAGCGAATGGAAGCGGTGAAAACTGAAATAGTCTCTGCCGTTTTGGACAGGCCTCATTATTTGCAGTTACCCACTTTGTATAAAACAGAACTAGAATTTATTTTAAACTTGCCAGCAGTAAAAGGCAAGTTGAAAAGACTTATCGTAACCTTATTAGATGAGGTGCCTACTAATTTAGCCGATCATATAACACTGAAGGAAGTAACTATTACCTGTCCCAATTGTGAAAAACTCCCCAGTCAAATCTATGACCTGTCCCGATTGTCTTTCTTGAGTTTCTCTTCTGACGCACTTAATTATGTAGATGACGATATATTGAAATTGGTTCAACTAAAGCGGATTGTATTTTCAGCGAAACAGCCCGTGTCTTTGCCTGGGGCATTTATGGAATTGCCTAAGTTGGGGCAGACGGTTTTTAACGGAGGGAAGGTGTTTCGGTGAGGAAGGCCAGGTGCCTATGGGATTCATAAATAAAAAATCAGCATGCATATAACAAATGTTCAGGAAGCATTCCCCATCGAGAAAGAAATCAGACACTTAAGAATAGAAGATTCCAAAGCTAGTCTGACTGACGTAAATAAATTGTTAGAAAGTATAAGCAGTTTAGAAGTGTTAAGTATAAATTCACAGATCACTGCTTTGCCTGATCAGCTAGATCGTTTGCAAGTAAAGTACCTTACGATAAAAGCCGAAGAGCAAGCTTTTTCTATTGATGAGCGCCTCATTCCTTCATCAGTCGTAAGCTTGACACTTGATTGCAAGTCATTGAATAAAATTCCAGATCAACTTTGGCTTATTAAGCGTTTAGGCATAAAAGCAGAGGAGTTGAAGGATCAATCTTTCGATAATGCCATTGGGACTGAGCACTTAAATTGCTCCTTGGATATTGATAATTTAGAATCGCTGCCTTCCGTGCAAGCGGACACGATGACTGTGAAAAGTACAATTCTTAACAAGATAGATCCAGCCTTTTTCAGTGTGAATTCAGCGTCTTTAAAAAATCTTGTTTTTGAGTGTAATGAACTACAGCAGATTGATACCGGAGGGGTAGTACTTCAGAATCTAAGACGACTAACTATTCATAAATCACTGACCAAATTCCCTGCATTTATTGTAGAATGTGAAAATTTGGAAAGACTACAGCTGACGCAGAATGATTTTACAACAATCCCCAAAAATTGGTCAGCATTAACAAAACTGCAAATACTTTCCCTTAACGGGAATAATATTTTATTCGAAGACCTTGTGTTTTTGGAAGACCTGAAAAGTCTGAAGAAAGTAAATTTATCTTTAAATAGTTTTAAGGATCGCTATGTTTTTCTGACCAAAAAGAGCTATCCATTTCAGTACTATGGATTAGCTCCCATTTTGGACTGTGAAAATGCTCGTGTAGAAGAAATCCTGAAATTTGCTCCTGCTGTTGGAAAATCAAAGTTGACGGAATCGATGAAAAAAAGATTCTTTGATGCTTACATTAATAATGCTAATTTCTCGGATTTTATCAGTCAATCCAATGAATATCTCGTCGCTGCATTTCGCATTAATTATCGTCCATTGAAGCTTGAAATTAGCAGTTACATTGAAGAGATGGTTCGGCAAAGGTCTGGAATTGAATCACTGAAAGGGGCAAAAGTTTTTGTAGATGGATCTACAAAAATGTCATTGTTTAAAATTCAAAACATATTATCTGAGAAGGGAGCCACTGTGCAAAAAAAATGGTCTGCGGATCTGTCCCATGTTTTACTAGGTGATAAACCCAAAGATATTCGAAGCTTTGATAAAGAGAACCTATTTATCACAGAAAGTGAGTTAGCGACTATAGAAGATGAGGGGAAATTTATTAATGTACAAGTTAAGGATGGGAATAAGGAAGTCGTCGACAAACTGAAATTATTTCTACTCAGTCCAGAAGATGCCAATGTAAAAGTAGGTTTGAAAATGCTAAGTGCAGGTGGCGTAAACACTGAAGTTTTTTCAGCGCTTCTTACAATTTCCAAGGCTAATAAAAATGCCAAATTACGAAATGAAGCGAAGCAACTGCTAACACTTCATGGTCCACAAGAATGGTTGCCGCTATTAAGTAATAAACTTCTTTTCAAAAATTTGAATGGTAAAGTTAGAGAACAGGAAATCAATAATAAGCTTGAAAAAATTAGAAAAGAGCTTGGAATGGATCTGGCCTGCATCATGAGCTTGGCACTCTATGAAAGATTCGAAAAGGGCTTGCGATTTATGGTTTCAAGGTCAAATTATTCCGATGAAAATGCCCAGAAGATGTATGACCTTTTGTGTGTTGATGGACATCTAAACTTGGATACCGCAATGGGATTCAAAAATTGGAAAAATAGAGAGCCTTCAGAAATAGTCTTCAATACTTACAAAACTAAAGTTCCACTTCCCGTCAGAATACTTGAACATAAAAAAGTAGAATCGATAGGTTTACACAATACAAAATTAACAAGCATCCCAAAAGATATAATTAAATTCGATGAGATAAAACGAATTGATTTTTCCTGTAATAATATTTCTAAAGTGCCAGCGTATTTTTCCAAATTGGAATCCCTGACGGAATTGGATTTATCTCTTAACGTCTTTGAAGAGTTTCCAATAGCTTTGGTAAAAATGAAAAATTTGAAAAAAGTAAATATTCAGCATAATAGAAGAAAGGGATTTCTTGGTGACTTTAATCCGATAGCAATACCAGATGAAGTAAGAGAAAAAATGCCAGAGTGTATTTTTTATAGCTGATTTTTTCTCCACCCAACTGTTATATCGTAAACAACCCAATCAAATCCTCCAACGTCGGCGATTGCACTCCACCTTTCGTCTCAATCGTAATCGCATAAGTAGAGACTTAACTTACAGATTGCCGAAAAAATGATGAGAGGGGGAGGTGCTTTGGTGCCTCTCCCTTTTTTAGTAAGCTTCTTTTGATTAAAATTAAGTTGCTCAATCCTGCATAAAAATGTAGTTGTAACTACAATTAACTCCTAAATTGTACGACGTCGCAATTAGCTGCTCAAAGCGTGAAAAACCTTAGCCGGCAAAAGATAATTTCACATTGAGGTTGCGTTTGAAGTTGATGACTCCCTTTCTAAGTTAAGAAAAGATTAACGTAATAAGAGTTCCCAAAAATGGCATAAATCCAATAGAATAAGCTACTTTTGCTGTCGAATTTGTCCACCTTCTCATCCCTTAAAATCAAATAACATTTATAAATTGCTGCTTTTGCAGCATTATTTTTCACATAACAGTACATCTGTTTTGGGCTTAATAACTATGTAGTACCTCTTTCTATTGGTTGAATAAAGGAGATACAAATAGCTTTGATGCTGGAAACGATAAACTGTTTTAACTAATTTATTTTTAAAGATATGAAAAAAGTAATTTTATCCCTGACGCTGCTTTGTTTCTTAGCAGTGTCTATGACCGCTCAATCAGAAAGAGTAGACGTAATTGTTCATTTGAAAGACGGAAAAACAGTAGAAGGCATGATTAGTACTAATCCCAGTCGGCCTTGGGCAACTCAAAAGTCCATCTCTGTTTTTGACAAATCATTGAAAGATGAAAAGCGAATTAAAAAGAAGCAAAAGACAAAGTACAAGGCTAAGGAAATCGCTGGATACGAAATGGATGGAAGATATTTTGAATCTAAAAAAGTGATGATTGCTGGTAGAGGAGACCATGGAAGTACTATGAAGGCATTGCCGAATTATGCTTTAATCGAGCGATTGGAAGAAGGTGGGATCAACGTATACAAAGCATATGCATACCCGCCAAATGTTGCTTCTGGTATTACCTTTGAAGAAATTTATGCAGACCTTCGTCAACACCCTGAGTACTTTTTGCAAAAAGGAACGGATGGAAAAACGAAAACTATGCACAGTGCCAACTTGGAAAAATGGATCGCGGATGGCCCTAATACTTCTGAGAAATTTGCAAATGGTGATTACGGAAACTTCAAAAGAAAGAAATCGAAAAAGAGTAAACTGGGTAATTTCCTTAAAGGACAAATGGAAAATGAAAACCCAGATCTGATCCTTAAAGTGGTTAAAGATTATAACTTAGAGAAAGCTGGATAATTTCCTTTTTTCTTTCTAGAATAGGGTAGCTTTGGATTGCTGCCAAAATAAAATGGCTTTTAGCGGTGAGATACTGCTGAAGGCCATTTTTGGTTTGAAATAGGATTTTCTTAATTAGTCCTTCACGACTCGTTTGACCCAAATGCCCTGGTTCGTTTTTACGAATAAAATATAGATACCTTTTGGAAGATGACTTATCTCTACCTCTGTTGATTGCTCCAGAAGACCTTCTGTTAGTAATTGGCCATTTGTGTTCAGTAACGAATAGTTACTGGACACCACTTCTGAAAAACAATGTGAAAATTGTGAATAGTCGGCTTTGGAAATACTTTTGGTGATGGTGATAGTTCCTCTATGTAGGAAGTAGAAAAGATTAGTTCTACGCCGTAACAATTGTCGTCAATGCCGTTATTGGGGATTCCGCTAGCGTTTGGGTTTACGAGAGCATTGCTATCGTCGCAGTCGTCCGCGAAATCGAATCCGTCTTGGTCGATGTCATCGTTGGGGATATACGCCCAAACCAGATCATAACGGCTATAAAATAGTAGGAGGTAGTAAAGTGTTTTTTAAATGAGATTTATTTTTTATTTAAAAAATAAACCTAATTATACATATGTTGTTTATTTATAATGCTATATTTGAATTACATAAAGCTGAAACTCTTCTATTGTTTTAAAGAACATAGTTTTTAATTTATTCTCAGTTTTCAATTTATTCTCAGTTTTCAATTTATTCTCAGTTTTCAATTTATTCTCAGTTTTTTATTTAATCGTAGTTGAGTTGGCAACGATTATCCAATAATTACTATGCATTCAATATAGTAAGTACTAGTGCCCGGTACTTGCCCCAAAAAGATATTTTATAACCTTAAAAATTTTTAAGATGAAACATCAGATCAAAACTTTATTATGTATTTGTTTGACTTTATTATTAGGTGCAACTACTACTTTTGCACAAATCCAATTAGAACCTTTGGATAATTTTGGGATTTTTCCATTTGGTACGACCTTCGATCCTGCTGGTAAATTTGCCTCAATGGGAGAATCGGGAGGAAGTTGTAAACTCTACGGCTTTCGGGCTCAGAAGAATAGTGGTGAAGCGGTAAATTTAGGAATTCAAACCGTAAATTCATCTTTTGGGTTCTCCTATGATACTCCTAGTCTAGTATTTAATAGTTTCTTTTGGCTTGTAAGTGAAGATTCTCCTATTGATGATGGGAATGGCTGTGGTGATCTACTTGGGTATTTCGGAAATAGTGTCTTAACTAACACTGTGTTTACTTTGTATGGTAGTGCTATTGCTAATGGAGGAACTTGGCAGCCATCGGACGCGCGTTTGAAAAAAGATGTTAATGAGATCGGTAATGCGATAGAATTAGTACAAAATTTACGTGGAGTTACTTATGAGTACCGAACTGATGATCGCCCAGAGTTAGGCTTAAATAAAGGCTTACAATACGGGTTTATAACACAAGAAGTAGAAGAGGTTATGCCTAATGCAGTCCGTGTTGCTGAAGACCCAAAAGGAGAACAGGCTGATTATCAGGTGATGCAATACACGCAAATTATTCCGATACTTACCGAAGCTGTAAAAGAAGTAATTACTAATCAAGATGATCGCTTAGAAGAGCAATCTGAAATTAATTTACAGTTAGAAGATAAATTAAGTCAGCAAGCAGAAGTCATCAATACACTAGAAAGCCGATTGAAAGCTTTGGAAGCTAGGTTGAATGGCCAGAATACTCCTGTAACTGGAGTTGAAATCGGTGATATTTTAATGGAAGGTGTAAGTCTTAGGCAGAATCGACCAAATCCATTTCAAGGAGAAACAGTGATTGAGTATACTATTCCTTCAAATATGAATAATGCACAGTTGGTTGTTTATGATTTAAAGGGAAAAGCTATTTCTAGTTCAAATCTAAATGCAGGTAATGGTCAGATTAGTATTAGAGCTAATGATCTATCTAGTGGTGTTTATTTCTACAGTATTGAAAATAATGGTGAAACTTTAGCACGCCAGAAAATGATAGTGAAATAATTATTCTACTAAAAATAACTTCTAAAGGAAAAGACTGTTTCTGCCAAAAGAGACAGTCTTTTTTTATTTGTCTAATTTCTTTTATCCTATTTATGTTAGCTCCATGAATGTTTTAAATTGAAAACTCACTTCATAATTCCTATATAAAATTTACTTTTGTTTAAGTTTAATTGCAATTAAGTTAAACAAAATTAAGTTTCTGTTGTTTTCTTTTTGTTTGTGAAATTAGGCTCTTTTTTATCTATCGTCGAAGGCAACATAAGACATCGGAATAAAAAAAATAAGCTCAGGCAACCATTCTATCACATCTCGCATATATGATTTTGTAACGCCAATAAAACGGAACAATTGAAAAAGACAGACCACCATATAAACCTAGCTAAAAAAGCTGCTCGCGGAAATGAAGCCGCTTTCAGAGAGCTTTATGGTTTGTACAAAAACAGTTTATTTACTGTTTGTTTGCGTTACGCAAAAAATCGGGAATATGCCCAAGACTATTTGCAAGATGCTTTCATAAATATTTACAAGAATCTTTCTAAATTTGATGGAAAGAAGGGAGCACTGTACACTTGGATGAAAAGCGTAACCATCAATACTTGTTTGATGGATCTTCGGAAAGGTAGTTTGTATTTTGTAAGCTTGACTGAAGCAAACCATGTAGAAAATCAGAACCATAATGTCTTTTCTGATTTGACGATGCAAGAAATGCTTCAAGTTGTTCAACAACTACCTGCAGGATATCGAACCATTTTTAACTTGTATGTTATCGACGGTTTTTCCCACAAAGAAATAGCAGAACAACTCGGAATTGCGGTCGGTACTTCTAAGTCACAGTTGATGAAAGCTCGGAATCTGCTTAAAAAAAAGGTTCTCATTAATCAGCATAAACAACAGCACCATTATGGATAGAATGGACGACATATGGAAAGATCGCTTCAACAGCGAGGAGCTCCCGGTGGCTGACTGGAATAGCCCAGATGATCTCGTATGGGAGAATGTGGCCGACCAGACCGTGCGCAAAAACAAAAGGCGCTTTGCCCTCTGGTGGTTCTTCGGGTTCTTGTGTTTTGTTCTGATCGGAATGGCTTTATTGACTTGGGCGAATGGATATGATGAGAAGGAAAATATTGGAAAAATACAGTCTTCCTTATTAAACGAACAAGAAGCATTGAACGAAACGGTAATTAACAATAATGAAAATATAATTTTAAACGAAAGCAAAAGTGAAAATCAAGATTCAGCTACAGAGACTAAACAAGTAGTAAATGAAGCAAAAACGAAGAAAGCGAATCAGTCGCCGATAAAGAATACTAAAGTAGAGAAGCAGTCTACATCTTTTATTACTGAAAAAGAAAAAACAAATACTGCTCAAGTAATCACAGATAATCTACAAGCTGGCCTTTTAGGGATCAACCCCTTGGAAAATCCTTCTATATTAAATCCTACTGTTAAAGGTAATCAAGAGGAAGGGAAAGCTAAAGAATCTATCCTAAAAGGATCTTCTATATTACTTGGTGGAGTTCAATCAAGTGCTTTTAATCAGGCTGTAATTACTTTGGAAAATCTCCCTCTTATTTTCCCTAATGATATCTCGAAGAAAAGTAAAGGATATATTCAAAAAGTAAAAACCAAAACGCCACTTTCCCTGGCTGCAAGTGTCGGTGCAACTTACTGGCAACACAATATCAGTGAACAATATACTTCCGACTTGTCTGCTGCTGATTTTAATTATACTGATGAAGTTGGCTATTTTGTTGATCTTGATATCAGTATTCCATTAGGAAAACGATTTTCAATACAGGCCGGCTTAGGTTATGAACAAATAGATGTCTCTTCGGGGCATAATGCTCAATTGTCCTATGATCCAGCTCAGGAAAACAGCAATCCTAATAATAATTACACAGTGGACCTGGCAACACCTTATGGCTTGTCTGCTGCTGAATTTAGCTTTGAGCGAAATCAAGATGTCGGAGAGGATCCAGTAGAATTGTTGGTGGATTTTAACTCGGCACATACTATTCGAAATTTTAGTTTACCGCTTCGCTTTGTATATGCTCCTTTCGGAAATGCTAAGAAAATAAGCCCCTACATAAAAGCAGGTGCAGGTATAAATTACCTCAGTGGAATTTCAAACGATATCCACTCTATTGATACACACCACAGTGCCATACAGTATGACGATTCGGGCACTTCAAACTTTAACGCTCCAGACATCCAAAAGTGGCATTACGATTATCGCTTAGGAGTAGGAGCTCAATATAAATGGCAGCGAGGACTTGCCTTGTCTGTTAACTACGAATACATCAAAGGTATAAACGCTATTTTTCAACAAAATGACTACAAAACTACAATAAGCCGACACCACTTCAGTATAGGCTTGACCAAGACACTGTTTAGCCTGCATTAAAAATCAATTAATTATACAAATAAGAAACATTGGACAAGCAAAGGCCACGTTTGTTCCTGGGATTCTTATGCCTTTACTAAACTATATGTACGCTTTTCAAAAATGATAACCTTGACCACTATAACACTTGCTAGTGTAAGTGACAAGTGGGTAGCACAAACAAAGGTGTACAGCATTAAACTAATTTCAAAAACTCAAAAAAATTACCATGTTAACGAGAACTTGTACAATACTCCTATTACTCTTCTGCAGTTTATTTGCCTATTCGCAAACGGTTGTAGACGTCATTGTCAATAGCCCTGACCACACTACTTTAGAAACCGCCGTTATAGCTGCTGACTTAGATGTTCCATTGTCTGGCGACGGCCCTTTCACTGTATTTGCCCCAACAGATGATGCTTTTAATGCACTGCCTGCTGATGCCTTAGATATTTTATTGATGGATCCGACTGGAGATTTAGCGCGTGTTCTGCTGTACCATGTGCTTGGCTCAGAAGTAATGTCCACAGATTTGATGGATGGAATGACTTCAACTACATTGTTGGGACAGGATATAACTGTAAGTATCACAGGAACTACAGTGATGATCAATGATGCTACCGTTACCGTGACAAATATTCCAGCTACTAACGGAGTTGTTCACGTATTGGACGCCGTTCTTTCACCTCCAGCATCGACCATCGTAGATGTAGTGGTAAATAGTCCGGTTCATACTACTTTAGAAACAGCTGTTATCGCTGCCGAATTAGATGACGATTTGAGCGGAGATGGTCCTTTCACGCTTTTTGCCCCAACAGATGATGCTTTTGATGCTTTACCTCCTGATGTCTTAGATGAGTTGTTGGTTAACCCAACAGGAGATCTTGCAAATATATTGCTATACCATGCGGCTTCTGGCGAAGCGTTGTCTACTGATTTGATGGACGGTATGGCTGTTCCGACTTTGTTAGGAGACGATATTAATGTCACTATTAATGGTGCGGATGTAATTATTGATGATGCTCAGGTAGTAGTAGCCAACATTAGAACTTTCAATGGGGTAGTGCACGTGATAGACGCAGTTTTAACTCCACCACTTCCTTCTGGTTTCGAGGCTATTGCAGAGTCGCCTGACCATACAACCTTGGAAGATGCTATTATCGCAGCGGAGTTAGATGGCGTTTTGTCGGGTGACGGTCCGTTTACCATATTCGCACCAACGGATGCTGCTTTTGCTTTGTTACCCACGGGAGATCTAGATGATTTATTAATGAATCCAACGGGTGATTTGGCGCGTATACTTTTGTATCATGTATTGGGTTCAGAAGAATTGTCCACCGATTTGATGGATGGTACAGTTGTTACAACTTTATTGGGCCAAGGCATTGATGTGGGTGTCAGCGCTTTTGTCACGATCAATAATGCAATGGTTACCGTAGCAGATATTCCAACTTCAAATGGTGTGGTGCATGTATTGGATGCTGTCCTTTTACCGCCTGCCGCTACAGTTGCAGATGTCGTTATTAATAGCCCTGTACACACCACTTTAAGGGATGCTGTTGTAGCTGCTGAATTGGATGACGATTTAAGTGGCGATGGTCCCTTCACGCTTTTTGCGCCAACAGATGCTGCTTTCGATGCACTTGCTCCTGGAGTCTTAGATGATTTATTAATAGATCCTACAGGAGAACTTGCAGATGTATTGTTATACCATGCTGTTTCCGGCGAAGTACTTTCTGGCGATTTGATGGATGGAATGATGACAACTACTCTACAAGGAGATGACGTAGCAGTGACCGTTGACGCCAATGGAATATTTATCAATGATGCCGAAGTAACGATTTCAGACATTAGAACTTACAATGGGGTAGTGCATGTGATAGATGCAGTGTTGACGCCACCACTACCATCTGTAGTAGATATTATTGTAGAATCGGATGTACACACTACACTGGAGACCGCAGTGGTGGACGCGGGCTTAGTAACTGCACTTTCCGCTGATGGTCCTTTTACCGTATTCGCACCAACAGATGATGCTTTTGACTTATTAGACCCTGTGGCCTTGGATGCTTTATTGATGGATCCTACGGGTGATTTGGCGCGTATACTTTTGTATCACGTATTGGATTCAGAAGTAATGTCCTCAGCTTTGATGGATGGAATGACTACGACTACTATGTTAGGTCAAGACATTGAAGTGAGTGTTATGGGTACTACCGTTATGATTAATGGAGCAACGGTTACCGTAGCAGATATTCCAGCTTCCAATGGAGTGGTGCATGTTTTGGATGCTGTCCTTACCCCTCCAGCATCAACTGTAGTAGATGTAGTGGTCAATAGCGACGTACACACCACTTTAAGGGATGCTGTTGTAGCTGCTGAATTGGATGACGATTTAAGCGGTGACGGTCCATTTACATTATTCGCACCAACGGATGCCGCCTTTGATTTGTTACCTACGGGAGAATTAGATAATTTATTGATGAATCCTACTGGCGACTTAGCAAGTATATTGTTATACCACGTTCTTTCGGGTGAAGTATTGTCTACGGACTTAGTGGACGGAATGATGGCGACTACTTTATTTGACATGCAGGACGTAACGGTTGGTATCAATGCCGGAGTAGTGACTATTAACGATGCGGAGGTTATTATCTCAGACATCCGGACACTAAATGGTGTAGTTCATGTAATTGACGCTGTACTATTGCCTACACTAACCTCCTCTACGACAAACTTGACAGAATCTACAGTTAGTGCTTTCCCAAATCCAGTATTGAATAACTTGAACATCACCTTACCAGAAGAAATGAGTGAGAAGGAAGTGACGATCAGTTTAGTAGATGGAATGGGTAAGACACTTAAATCTTGGTCAGTGAATGGTAGTAACTTAGAAGCGGACCTATCAAGTGTACCATCAGGTTTTTACTTCTTGTCTGTGAATTCTGATACGCATTTTGCAAAAATGAAATTGGTTAAAGAATAGGGTGAACGGAATGGGGTGGATTGAAAAATTTCTATTTGTGAATTTGAGAAATTTTGATTCACTCCATTTACCCATTTTCCTCTATTTCTTTACGTAAGAAAGTATGCTGTCATATATTCTATTTGAATTTGCAATAATGGCCTTGGACTGAAATATTCAGTTTGGGGCCATTCGTTTTTTTTATTGGTGCGCAGAGAGAGGAGTATATGATGTGATTCCAAATCTAATTATTATTCCCTATTTTTACTTCTCTCTAGGAATCAGGTAACTGACTAAAAGTATTCTTGCATTGGACACATAGTAATGAATAGGGGAAAGTCGTTATGCTTGGAGATGAAACAGAGACGTATGGGGAACTGCTGGAGGATGATTCCATTAAAAAGTTAAAGCGATTAGGAGTAAACGGAAGTAAATTGTTATGAAAAATTGGATGATAAATGCAGTCTTAATTGTAATCTTGTTCATTTTAGCTGTGAACTTGAACTGGCGAGTCAAAGACCGATTTTTGGAAATTAAATACGATTGGTTTCATCAAAATCAAGAGGTGAATACAAAAGCCAAGATTGATAAAGTACTATCTGGTTTAAAGAAAATAAACTTTACTGAACTGGATTCCGAATACCTTAACTACACAAAATCAAATGAACCAAAATATAAGAAGTTATTGAAGAGGTTGGAGTATTGTAGATTACAAAGAACAGACTTAAACAAAAAAATAGTTGGCCAATTTAGGTTAAAAGAATTTATCTGTAAAGACGATTATTATCATGATTGCATAATGAGTAGGGGGGAAGAAATAAAATGCATCTTGAATCCGAAAATATTTTATAAAACTTTAGAGCTGTTAAAAGAATTGGAAAACAGTGGTTACAATAAATACGGATTTAGAATCGTAAATGGACATCGACACCCTGAGTACAATGAAAAAATTGGTGGCGCAAAGCTAAGTAGGCACATAAAAGGAGAAGCGGTAGACATCGTTGTTGAGGACATAAATGAGGACGGCTATGCCAACAAAAAGGACAAAGATATTATCTTAGATTTGCTGGAAAATAAAATCATCAAAGATGAAGGAGGTATTGGTTTGTATCCGGGAACAGATAATGTCCATTATGATGTACGAGGGACCAAGGCGAGATGGAATTCATATTAATAAATGGTAAGCGCATGCTGTGTTCTAACGGTGTGAAAAAATGTACGATTGCGTTTGACAAACGTTGCCGGAGCTATGCTCCTCCGAAAGACTTTGGTCTTTCTGTGCTACAAACGCAGTCAGGGCTAACGCCCTTTTTTAACCTAGGTATTGGGGGGGGGTAACAATAATTTTTTGGTAAATATTCACAGGGTTACAATAGATATCCGTTTTAAAGGAGCGTAGCTCCGTCCGCGTTTGTAGCACTAGGTGTTGGGAATAACAATAAATTATTTTTGGTAAATATTCACAGGGTTACAATAGATATCCGTTTTAAAGGAGCGTAGC
>CAZDTI010000051.1:21886-22580 GCA_964508085.1 uncultured Saprospiraceae bacterium
TCCGGCCACGTTTGTAGCACAATCGATTATAGTGGATTAAAAGAGCGTAGCTCTGGCCGCGTGAATATCTCTAAAGCATAAATGATGTTTTAATAACCATTAGATAATTTTTATCGAACCTTCAAATTACTACAAATGGCAAACACATACACTCAACTTTACATCCAAATCGTTTTTGCTGTAAAAGGGAGAAAACATTTAATTCCTAAAAAGCACAAAGAAGATATCCAGCGTTACATGACTGGAGTTATACAGTCAGAAAAAAGCAAATTACTTCAAATAAATTGTATGCCGGATCATACCCATGTCTTTGTTGGCTTAAACCCAAATCAAAGCATTTCTGATTTAGTTAAAATAACAAAAACGGCTGCTACAAAATATATAAAACAACAATCCTGGATGTCATTTGAATTTTCATGGCAAAGGGGATTTGGTGCTTTTTCTTATTCAAGGTCTCATATTGACGCTGTTATTAACTATATCAAAAACCAAGAAGAACATCATAAAAAGAGAACCTTTCAAGAAGAATATCTTGATATGTTATCCAAGTTCGAAGTACCATTTGATGAACGTTACTTATTCGAATATTATGATGATGTTTATCAACCAGAGTAGGTTTTGAATGTTTGACAAACGTTACCGGAGCTACGCTCCTCTACAAACGCAGTCAGGGCTAACGCCCTTTTACTTTATT
>CAZDTI010000051.1:22680-28787 GCA_964508085.1 uncultured Saprospiraceae bacterium
AAGAGCGTAGCTCTGGCCGCGTGAATATCTCTAAAGCATAAATGATGTTTATCAACCAGAGTAGGTTTTGAATGTTGGACAAACGTTACCGGAGCTACGCTCCTCTACAAACGCAGTCAGGGCTAAAGCCCTTTTTTTAAGCTGGATATTGGGAATAACAATATTTTTTTTCAGTAAATATTTGTATTATATTTCAAATAATTTAACCAACTATGTCAAAAAATAACGAATACTTTCGATTTTCCGAAGAAGGAAAAGTAATCAACATCCCGTCACCCACTTCCTCAAAATCTGATTTTGATTTCTATGAAGGGAGCTGGACTATTCGCAATAAAAGATTAAAAACAAGATTAAATAATTGCACAGAATGGATTGAATTTGACGCCACGCAAGACATGCGAATGGTGCTAAATGGCCTTGGAAATATCGACCATTTCTATGCAACCTTTGATGGGGAACCCTTTGAGGGAATGTCTCTACGGTTCTTTGATCCTAAAACCAAGTTGTGGAGTATCTATTGGTCCGATGTAAGTAAAACGGGCGTTTTAGAAGCACCAGTTTTAGGTTCTTTTTATGGCGACTTGGGTATTTTTTATACGAATGATGTCTTCGAAGGTCGAGCTATTATTGTGAAATTTGAGTGGGACAAAACCGATCCGGAAAACCCGATCTGGCGACAAGGATTTTCAGAAGATAAAGGAGAAACTTGGGAATGGAATTGGTACATGTATATTTCTAAAGCGAAATGAACAAGATCCGTTGATTCACGTTTAGAAATTAATCACACAAAATAATACATGCAAGCATTTAAAAAATATCTACAACAATTCCCACACTACAGCTCCGAAGCATTTCAAAAAGTATTTCCCTTTCTCTCTATTGAAAATGTGGCAGCCGGAGAATACTTTCTTCAACAAGGAAAAACCTGCAGGAAAATTGCTTTCATCGAAAAAGGATTAATGCGATTGTATTATCTCAACGATGGAAAAGAAATAACCAATTGCTTCTGCAAAGAAAACAGCATCGTCACTTCCTACACCAGCCTAATTACAAAACAAGAAAGTGATTTTTCTATTCAAGCAATAGAACCCTGCAAGTTGATTGTCCTTTCTTACGATACGCTTCAAAAAATGTACACACAAGATCTATTTTGGCAACAGTTAGGACGATTGGCCGCAGAAAATGAACTCATTACCACTGAATGTCACCAACGGTTTTTGAGAGACTTGTCCGCCACGGACAGATATACTCAAATATTGGAAAATGAAAATGAATTGTTACAAAGAGTTTCTTTAAGCCACCTCGCTACTTATCTCCAAATTGCTCCGGAGACCTTAAGTAGAATCCGCAATAAAATTTCTCGAACTTGACCCAGGTCAATTGATAAGCGAAATATCTTACTGATGTTTGTTCTGTTATTTATTTCAAGCTTTGCGAACTCCGCGGGCAGCCCCGAGCAAAGGTAGAGCTCGTAAAGCGGTTGGGGCATACCTTCGATTTTCTTTACCTAGAAATAAATGTTATTCTTTAACATGGTTCTTTTTAAAAGGGTAGATCATGGTAGATAAGGGCCCGCCCGCCCTCATCTACCATGATCTACCCTTCTCCAGAGCTTCAAACTTAAAAAAAATGGATACAAACTCAGTAAAACAATCCGTAGTGCAGAGCTACAGCAAACTCGCAAAAGCCACTAATCTCGGCATTTTTTCCAAACTTTTCGCCTGTTGTGATCCCAGTCAAAACGCCAATCAGGTTGCTAAGGTCATCGGGTATTCAGAGGAAGATTTAAAGGCTGTCCCTTCCGGTGCAAACCTAGGCGTGGGCTGTGGCAACCCTTCCGCCTTAGCAGATATAAGGAAGGAAGAAACGGTAGTCGACTTAGGCTCAGGGGCCGGTTTTGATGCTTTTATTATTGCGCCGTTGGTCGGAGAAAAAGGAAAAGTAATCGGCGTTGATTTGTCAGATGATATGCTGGAGTTGGCAAGGAAGAATGCTAAAAAAGGCAACTATGCAAATGTTGAATTTGTGAAAGGAGACATAGAGGAATTACCTCTTGAAAGTAGTATCGCGAATCATGTTGTTTCCAATTGTGTGATAAACTTATCGCTTAATAAAGAAGCTGTTTTTAAAGAAGCATTTCGGGTCTTAAAAGATGGTGGCAAACTTTCTATCAGTGATATTGTATTGAAAAAAGAGTTGCCTGACTTTGTTAAAAATTCATTAGCAGGTCATGTTGCTTGCGTTTCAGGGGCAGAGCCAATAGAAGATTATCTAGATTATGTAAAGGAAGCTGGATTCGAGGAGGTAACCATAGAATCCATCTCCGAATTTCCGCTGGAGTTGATGTTGACCGACCCTCAGTTGATGAAAATCGCCAAGGAAATGGATTTTAATTTGAATAGTGAAGAGGCAAAGGATATCGCTTCTAGGGTCATGAGTATTTCACTGACTGCTAACAAGATAAAGCCTCTTGGACAAATCCAATAATTCGATTGTTGAGCGGGCGGAAGCTCTGCCCTTTAGGGGCTGGGGGCAGCGCTGGCAGAATTGTTGACGCCATGTGATTTATCAAAGAACAAAAACAAAAAAAAACTCATGAAGCAATATAAGAAAACACTTTTGGGTAGCTTGTTCGCATTTGTTTTAGGGACGAGTTGTTGCTGGTTGAGTTCTTTGCTTATTTGGGTAGGCGGAGCTGCTTTCTTGGGAACGCTAGCAAGATTGATTGAAGATACACAGATTTTGCTACTAAGCTTAGCGGGGGGGCTTTTTGTAGTAAGTGTATGGTTGTATTTTAGGAATAGGAAATAATTAAGGATGAGATTTGTACAAAAGAAGCTGCTAGATTGGTATTGCGCAATTATTCCCGATCTTTGCCCAAAATTAATTCAGTTATATGTCAATCAATATCTATTGTAAAAAAATCAGCGGTCTATTCTTTGCTCTGCTGTTTATTCTTTCCTATTCCAATGCTCAGTCGTTTACCACTTTAGACTCTGTGCAAAGTTCGATGCAGATGGAAAATATCGAACACTCCTTTTTAGGAATGAATAACTACTTCTTGTCAAAAGACTTAATAAAATCGGAAACGCCATTCTTTTTTCCGCGCAAAGCGAATGTGAAACTTCCAGAAAAAATCAAATCTCAAGAGACTATTTTCGATACTGGTCAATTTATTGATTCCTCAGGGACACAAGGACTATTGGTTGTTCAAGATGATACTTTGGTCTACGAAAACTATTGGAGAGGACAACAAGCAGCCTCGAAACACATTGCTTGGTCTATGTCGAAGTCCTATGTAAGTGCATTGTTCGGGATTGCAATGGAAGAAGGTTTTATTGAAAGCATTCATTTGCCAGTAGACCACTATCTGCCGGAGATGAAAGGCTCTGGTTACGAAGGGGTAAAAGTGAAGGATGTTTTGGAAATGTCATCTGGGATAAGATTTGTAGAAACCTATAGTGATCCGACTTCAGATATTTACAAATGGTGGAACGGCTTTATAAATGGCGAATCTCAAAACGAATTCGCAACCACCTTAGTGAGTGAAAGAAAAGCGGGGGAGTATAATCATTATGTAAGCCTCAATACGCACGTACTCGGAATGATTATCGTCAGAACGACCGGCCGGAGTTTGACCGATTATATGCAGGAAAAAATATGGACACCGATAGGAGCCGAATTTGATGCGTATTGGTTGTCAGATCGAATGGGGATGGAAATGGCCTTGGGCGGATTGAATGCAAGCCTTCGGGATTATGCAAAATTAGGACAGCTCTATTTACAGAAAGGAAAATGGAATGATAAAGAAATTGTACCTGCCGACTGGATTAAAGAATCAACAACTCCTTCCGCGCCTCATTTGCAAGCTGATAGTGAAAATTCTTCTAGCCCGGGTATGGGATACGCTTATCAATGGTGGATACCAGAAGGAGAGGAGCAGGAGATTATGGCCATTGGTGTTTTCAATCAATACATCTATATTAATCCAACTACGAAAACTGTGATTGTTAAAAATGGAGCTAATAAAAATTACTATGACGCGGAGAATCCCTATCGGTCAACTTTGGTGCACTTGGAGCTATTTAGAGCGATAGCGAACACTTATAGAATTAAGTGAAATACCATCTGGTGTATATGTCTTGTTGGGAAGTACTGGAGATAAATGGTTTGTAGAGCGAGTGGTACGGTTATGATGTATAGCATTACTTCTTCTCTCCTAATAATTTAAACGCAAAATACTTCAACATTTCTTCTACCTCATCAAAATTATCTTTCTTCACCGTAACATCTGTTAACCTAGGCAGATGTTGCGCGAAGTAGATATGGTTATTCGCCATCTCAAAAAGATTACTTGCCAAAGTATGAGGATAGGGGAACTTAGAATTAACCTCCAAAATAACATCAGCAACCTTATCACATAGCTCCTTATAATTGATAAAAAAGCCATCTCTGTTTTCCTTATCTACCTCCTTAGTATGGTAAGCTTTCGTGCCTTCTGCAATTACCAATCGGTGCAATACCGATTCATTGACATACTCAATAGACGGATTGTCTTTTGAAGCATAAACGAAAGTCTCAATAATAATCTCCAACCGCTCCTTAGGGTCCTTAATGTTCATTACACTGATGTCAATAAGATAGCTGACCCATTCCCAATACCAAGACACCAAATAAATAAGTAAGAAGTGCTTGTTTACAAAATACCTATAGACAGAAGCTTCAGTCGATTCCATTGCCACAGCTAGCTTCTTAAAGTTGAAAGCCTCAAATCCAATCTCATCTATCAATAAAATACTCTCTTTAATGATCTTTTTTCCCAGTGTTGTGTTCTGTGGATCTTTCAAAAAGAGCTTTTCATTCAGGCTGATTCTTATGCCTATTGCCATGATATCTATTTTATAAGTAGGTTAAATGGTTTAATCTGGGAGGTGTTTTAAGGCTATTTTAAGGGGAAATAAGTTAATAGTATATTTTTTTTTACAAAAGTAATCATTTTTATAAACAAGTTAAACTCTTTTGTGTTGTAGTGATGTAATTAAAAATGATAGTATTGCTATTATTGATAAAAGTTTTTATATTTGCATCGCCTTTTAAGGCCACTAATAAACCAAATGACCATCTCGCTCTGTAATTTGCTACTAAAAATGATTACAGAAACAGAAAATTAAGGAAATGCGGGGCGGAGATTTTGAATTTTGCCTTTTTTCCCAAACACAATTAGAATTAACATTGAGCTAAGCTGCACTTACTTGGCCTTATAATCTTTTGTCTAGCTCAAAGCAATGTTTGCTGAGTCTAAGAAATTTAGAAAATCTCATTATAAACTAAAATATCCTTTTTTTATTAAATGGATAGATTTTGAGATGAAAATTAATAGTTAACCAAAAAAAATATTAGAAATGAGTTCATTAAGCAACAGTTATTTAAAAAATCTGAAACACGATTTGCCTGCTTCCATTATCGTATTTTTAGTCGCAGTCCCTTTATGTTTGGGAATTGCCTTAGCCTCGGGAGCACCATTGTTCTCCGGTATCATTGCCGGGATAGTTGGTGGAATTGTAGTAGGGGCCTTCAGTGGTTCGCAACTAGGGGTAAGTGGTCCAGCTGCTGGTCTAGCCGTTATAGTATTGACAGCTATCCAGCAATTAGGCGCTTTCGAAATTTTCTTGATGGCGGTCGTACTTGGAGGTGTTTTCCAAATGTTATTGGGGTATGCCAAAGCAGGGATCATCGGTTATTACTTTCCATCATCTGTGATTAAAGGAATGCTTTCCGGTATCGGAATCATAATTATCCTAAAACAAATTCCTCACGCTTTTGGCTACGATAAAGACTACGAAGGTAGCTTGGCATTTGCTCAGCCAGATGGACACAATACCTTCTCTGAATTGTACTACATGTTCGAAGCTACTAGCAATGGAGCCATTATGATTACCCTAATTTCTATGGCGATTTTGATTTTGTGGGAACAACCTTTCATGAAAAAGATCAAATTCTTTCAATTGGTACAAGGGCCATTAGTAGTAGTTGGATTAGGTATCCTTTTGAACCTTGTTTTCCAAAATATGTCTGGTTTGGCTTTGAACGCGGAGCAAGTTGTAAAG